>JACOUC010000004.1 GCA_016178055.1 Chlamydiota bacterium
GCGTCAACAGGTGATGGACATTGATTTTTCGAGTGAGAAGACGCTTTTTTTAAATGATGTTGCTGTAAAAGATGCCCACACGCTTTTTGTGTCTGCAACGGATCTTGGTAAGATTTTTCAAGTCCGACTTTCACCTGTAAAACCTCATTTTCAAGCGCTTGCTTTAAAGGAAGAGATCAGAGGACCCAATGGCCTGCTATATCAGCCAGCAACCAAAAGTCTTTTTGTTGTTGGGTTTGGGAAGGACAATCAACCGAATGGGCAGGTGGGTGTGGTTTACATGCAAAGAGGAGTTTCTTATGAAATTCTCTCAGATGTTCAAGGCTTGTTGGATGGGGTTGCCCTGGTGAGTCATTCTCAACTTCTTTTTTCAGACTGGGTGGCTTTTGAGAAAAAAGGAGAGCTGAAAAGTTTTAATTTGAAGACGAAGGAAATAAAGACTTTAGATTTGGGTGACAAGATCGCTGGTCCTGCAGACTTTTATTACCAACCTTCCTCTCGAAAGATCTGGATTCCGGAAATGATGGCGGGGAAGATTCTGATCGAAGATTTACCGCAGTAAAATTTTAGTGTCTTTTTGCCCTTTTGTACCGGTCATAAACATGCACGCCTCTTAGATAGTGATAGGTTCCGAATAATTTGGCGAGAGAGATAACAACCCTATAACCAAAAAACTCAATCGCGCTTAGAAAAATGAGATACGCAACATAGCGAGTCTTAAATATTCTCTGACCCCTTATAAAGGTATTGATACATAAAAGGGATATCAGGAATTGTGTTGTTCCCATCAGGGTCAGGAAGGCCAAGAAAGTATTAAAGTCTAGAATTTTCAGCATCCAGCCGATCGCCAAAAAACCGATGCTGGCCGTCTCAAAAAATACACCCAGAACTTCGTAGAAAATAAAATAGGGATAAGTGAGGAAACCGAATCCTTTGTACTTGGGATTGCAGAACATGTATTTATACTTCCATACTGTTTCAATGATAACCCTTTGCCACCGGTCCCTTTGTTGGATCAGTGACTTTACATGGCTTGGACCTTCCGTCCATCCGACGTAGTGCGGCAGCATCAGTATTTTATAATTTTTGTCTTTGTTCTTCGCCATATAATCATGCATGCGAAAAGTGATTTCCATATCTTCACAAGTGAATTCAGCCGAGAATCCACCCAGCTCGTAAAGAACGTCCTTGCGCCATATTCCAAATCCACCCGCAACAATGGGGAGCGCATTAAATCGGCTCCAGGCCATGCGGTTTCCTATAAACGTACGAATGTATTCCAGATTTTGATAGGCAATGAGGGGGTTGAGTGAAAAACTTTTTTTGATAATTCTTCCATCTTTGATCTGGAGCCCATTGGCAAGACCAAAAGAACTGCCTATTCCGATGACCTTGTCAGGTTCTTTGTTCACTTGAGCCATGACCTTGATCAAGGCGTCTGGCTCTAGGATGGTATCCGCATCAATGACACACACGTGGTTATATTGAGCGATATTGAGACCGGCATTCAGGGCGCCTGCTTTTTTGTGACCTCCTGTCTTGTGGATAACGGTCACGTTGGAATGTCGGCGGCTCTTCAGAATATGGATCACGGGTCCCTCTTTGTAATGTTTTGCATAGGTGAGGTCGAGGGCTGCTAGATCAAGCATTTCATTGAGGATTTCAAATGTCCTATCGGTAGAACCATCGTCAACGACAATGATTTCGAAAGTGGGGTAATTGAGATGAAGCAAGGACATCAACGAATCGCGTATCCATCCTTCTTCATTTCGCGCTGGGATGATGAGACTGACCGGCATCGTTAAATTTGAGAAATAGATAAATGGGAAATTCTCTTCTTGGTTTTCGCGTTCTCTTTTTTTATTTTCGCGAAAACCTAAAATGGCCAGAACGAAATAGTAAATCATGAGCAAAAGGAAATACGTCAAAAAGGTGAGAAACGCGATGTAAAATACTTGTGATGTGATCATTTTATCACGGGGTTAGTTTGGTTCATCGCTTTAGAACATTCTTGATTTATCCCTTGCATGATCTGGAGTACGGCTCTGCGCTCATCCGATTTCAAATCATTCAGGGCTACCTGAAGTCCATAACCGGGAGATGATTTTAGGATACCGTCTATGATCGAAACAGCCTGCCTTTTTTGACCTGGATTTTCGGATAATAAGTTTCGACAAAGATGGACTGCATGCCCTGATGTTTCAATGATCTCGACACATATTTTTTTGGCCAATTCATCTTTTCCATGGAATATCTTTTCCATGTATGGAAGGGCGTCTTCAATGTGCTTGGCAATGGCCTTTTTAACGCTGGCGATCACGAGCCAAGAATTGTCCTTGATGAGATGAACAATCATGGGAATGGATCGTGCGCCTAGAATTTGTTCAAGGGCCTTAACAGCACTCGCCCTTACAAGCCACAGATCATCCTCGAGACACTTTAGGAGCGCTACAACACTCCGCCGATCTCTCATGTCTCCCAGACATTCGCATGCGGCCGAACGCACATCTCCTGATGTGTCGCTGGTCAGCGCTTCAACCTCTTTCACAAGGTGTTGAGGTTTTAGCCCAACCAATATCCGAAGTCCCAAAAACCGCATGGAGGGGTCTTGATCCTTGAGCAACCGTGCTGTTTCTGCAGATATTCCTTGAGGAAATTGTCCTAATAAAGAAACAATTTTATGATGGTAAAGAGGCCTTTGCTTTAAGAAATCGAGTAGGATTTTAGCGGAGTCGATCGTTTTGGTCTGTGCCAGTGCAATCATCGAAAAATAGCAAATGTCTTCATCTTTGTCCCATAACGATTTTTTAAAGACATCTGATAGGGAAGGACTCTCACAATATCCAAGACTTAGAATGGCTTCAATACGGGACCATTTATTTCTAGATAGATAGGCTATTTTCTCAAGTTGAGCGATACGGTCTTGATGGAGAAAAATTTTTCTAAAAATTTCCTGTTCAGATTTATTAAAAAAAGCCAGTTCACGGTTTCGATTGGTCTCGATATCTAGAAATAGACTTGATTTCAAAATCACCTTTTAGGGTGCCCAGATTCGCACTTCCACGTGACGCAATGTGTGAAATCCCGTACGAGGTGTTCAGATAATGGTTTCTAAAATAATAAGTCAATCCCAGGCTTACGAGTTGGCTGTCATTTTCAGCATAATCTCTATACGTATGACGGATCTCGCTATGGAGACCCTGATAGAGTGGATGGCTTAATTCAGCGATATTTTGAAATTGATAGAGATAAGTTGGAGCGATACCAAAGCCGATTTCTTCATGGATGTAAAAATCACTTAAATTGAAATAAGAACCTAAATTCAGGGCATGATCCACCAGGTGAAGCCTTTCAAACCTTGAATACGAAAAATAGGGGTTGATGTTTTTATACCTGGAGCCTACCGAGCCGGTTATTTCAGACCATGTACCATGATTGTTGCCAATTTTAACATTGCTTGCTTCATAAAAGGCAAAGGCAGAAAAATTATTTTTTCGTTCTTCTCCATGGAATGTGGAAAGCGAAGGCGCAATAGCTTTTGTCTGGCGTTCTATGTCAAGCGTTTCTGCGGGAGAGAGAAGGGGAATTCCAAAAAAACAAAAAATGAATAGTGCCCCCGCCTTTTTCTTCATGCTATTTTTTGTATTTTTCAGCGATACGAATAGCGGCACCGATATTCTCCACTTCCTTCTGTAGATCATCAGTTTTGAGTATAAATCCTGACGCATCCAACACATTTGCCAGACTAGACTTTTCCTCGCTTGAGAAAGCAGTCATGATAAAAATCGGCAGCCTCTTGTCCTCTTGACGGATCTTTTTTAAAACATCTAAGCCGTTGATTCCAGGCATCGTGACATCCATCAGGATGGCATCGGGCCTTTCAACTTTTACCTTTTGAAGAGCCTCTTCGCCACTCGTGGCCGTTACCACGGTATGTCCATTGGCTTCCAGTCTCGTTTTTACTATTTCTAAAAACTCTATTTCATCGTCAACAACCAATATCTTATTTTTATCCATAGTAACCTCCTGAAAATGTTCCAACCCATTTATGGAGTCGCTCCAAAAAAAATGCTTCATTCCAAAACTCCAGCATTCCTTCGCTCCCTCTTTTTAGAAAACGCTTCACGTCTTCTTTAACCCTTTCCCAATCCATGGATCGAATTTTCTTCTCCATTTCACGACAATACCAAGCCCGATCCACATTCAAATCCTGATTCTGCCAGGGTCCCTGTTGCTTATTGGCTGCAGCCAGGAATTTAAAATTAATGGGGGTCTTACGCGAAGTGTACCACACAAAATCATACCAGTCCCTTCCTTTGACATATTCGCGACAAAGGAGCGCATGACTTTTACCTGCAAACAAAGTAGGCAAATCATGCACCGTGACTGGAAAAGGAAATGGGAAATCCAAGAACTTCACTTCAAATTGGCTCCACTCGGGAGGGTTTGTATCAATTTCCAACTTCACCCGAATCTTTCGCGAGGCTCGGGTCCATCTTGAATGCCTAAAAATAAGCAATTTCCCGACAGAATCATCTTTTAAAAAAACCTTCTTAACGGTATCGTCTACTTTTTGCCGATCCTGAACTTCCAACTGATAACCATAGGCTTGGAATTCTATCGCTAAATTTTTTAAATACCCCTCTAATTTAAAGTCTCGATTGATGGCCTGTAAAGCAAAGTCAATATCCTCTGAAAAACGTTCAAGGCCATAAAGTACCCTCAGGCAAGTTCCACCCTGAAAGGCCGCTTCTTTAAAGAAGCCCGCCCGCGACAAAGCCGCCAAAGCAATTTCCTGGGTGATCTCTCGCAAGGCATTCTCCTCCTCCTGCTCGGTTTGACAAGCATAGGAATTCAACCTTTCTTGAATAATTTTTACACTCACTTTCGGATCTCCTTTTGAATCCCTAAAATAAATTTTCTCACCCTCTGGCTTCCGTAACTTTCTAAAAGCTCATCGAGCAATTCTGAATCCACCTCGTTAAGAAACTCATCTTCGACACGCAAACTTTTTCGCACGGGCTCCAATGACTTCCAATCCTTTTTGTAAACATAGATATAATCCATGAGCGCTTTCCAAGGATTGGCCATAAAAAAAATGGTCTGATCAGAAACCACTCTTTCCACTCCGATATAGAATGCGTTCTTGGAAACACTTTTAAAACTAAATGTGCCTATCGGTGTATGAAATTCACGAGAGCGTTTTATCGAGGAGCTCGTTACCTCATAAACAGCCTCCGGAATCCATCCATGATAGGAAAGAGCAGATTCTAAACTTACGTACGAAGGTCCATAAATGCGCTCGGCTAATTCAAAGAGATTTACCTTGCGACGTCGATACCGTTCTGCCAATAAATATAATCCCTGCCGAATATGGACCAGATCTCCGTGCGCAATCGCCCTATTTACGAGCCCGTATCGGCTGGCCCTCGTCTTTGAAACAAGAACAGCCAAGACATCATCGGAAATAAGGTCTTCCGAAATACGCTCCAAAATAGTATCAACAAGCCTGAAGGTAGACATAAAATGTATAAAACTTCCTTATAATAGAAGTCTCATACAAAATATTATCTTATTGTTTACCCGCTTGTCAAGAGCAAAAGCTTAGCCAGCATTTCATCTGAAAATAGTCTTTAGTTATTCTTATACAATAAGTTATGATGACTCGTAGTCGCCAGATTCATCGGGCAGCCCCATAAATGGGGCGACTACAAGGGTGATTTTCATCCCCCTTTGTGACGGACAGTCATGTATGTTCATATCAATTCTCCTTTTGAGATTTCATTAGAAAAAATGGCCTTTCAGGAGTAAGATTTTACTAGTAGAGGGTTTGGGCTTATTCTAAATAAGGGCAAGATGTAAGCCAAAGTGAACTGTTCCCTTTCAGGTTAGTTTTATGCCTATTATCTCAATGTTTTATGGCGTCATTGTCAGAATGTTTCACTTTGATGCCCAGAGACACAAAGCTCCTCATATTCATGTGCAGTATGGTGAACAATATGCAGTGATTGCTATTCCAAGTGGGAATGTCTTAGAAGGAAAAATTAAAGCTGCAAAGTTGAAGTTGGTTCAAGCATGGATTGAGATTCATCGCGATTCAATAATGGCTGATTGGAAGCTTGCTGTGGAAGGTCAGAAGGTTTTTAAAATAAATCCTTTAAGGTGAAAAAATGAGTTTTCAGATAAAGAGTGTTCAAGTCAATGCGGGTTATCAACTCTCTGTTAGATTTAAAAATGGCCAATCAAAATTGTTTGATATGAAGCCTTTCTTGAACAAAGGAATTTTCAAGGAATTGAAGAATGAATCTTACTTTCAAAAAGTACGGGTCGTTTGGGGAGGGATCGAGTGGCCACATGAGCAAGATTTAAGTGCGGACACACTTTATTATGGTGGGCTTCCTTCTAAAAAAAAATAAAATTTTTATTTAGGCAGTGTAAAATGAAATTTTGTTCCTTGACCCAAAGAGGATTCAACCCAGATTCTTCCATGATGAAGTTCGATCACTTCTTTACAAATGGCAAGTCCTAGGCCTGTGCCTTTATACCCAGAACCTTCTTTGGGGCGACCGAACTGCTTAAATTTGCTGAAAAGGGCCTCCTGATCTTGTGGGGCAATGCCGGGACCATCATCCATCACGCTGACCCTGATATGATTGCCTTCTTCAATCGCCTTAACAACGACTCTGGCATTAGAAAATCTAATGGCGTCATCCAAAAGGTTTGTGATCACTCGGTCAATCATTTCTGAATCGGCATTAATTTCGGGAAGATTTTGAGGAAGTTCTGTAACGAGCTTGCATGGCTTCTCTCGAGGAATTAATTTAAACCCTTCGATGATTTTTAAAATGAGTCCCTGGATAGGAATTTTTTCAAATGCCAACATGACCTTTCCCGTTTCAAAGCGAGTCAAATCTAAGAGTTCAGACGTAATTTTTAAAAGCCTTTCAGTTTGTCTAAAAAAAATTTCAATAAGATTGGCCTGTTCTTTTGGCAGAGGCCCTTCAAGACCATCTTTAAGATTTTTAAGCCCACCCTTTAAAACAGCAAGGGGATTTCGAAGCTCATGAGAGACAGTCGCTATGAAATTTTCTTTGAGTTCATTCAGCTCTTTTTGCTTTAAAGCCTTTTCGAGGGTTGAGGGAATCAGTTTTAAATAAAAATGATTCACATCTTTAATGATGTAATCACTCGCACCCTGTTTCAACGCCCTGACCGCGTAATCCTCACTTCCTGAACCCGTGGCAACAACGAAAGGCGTCTCTTGAAGATCTTGATGCAATTCTTCTCCACGTCCATCAGGAAGATTTGCATCCAAAATGGCCACATCAAAGGTCCCTTCTTTTAGTTTTTGACGGGCCTCAGCCAAGGTTGAAGTAAGAGTATATTGATAAAGAGGGTGCTGATCCAGCAACTGGGTCATGGCCTTTTGATCTATTTTGTCATCCTCTACAATTAAAACCCTTCGAACCCTTTTCATGCCTGGCTTTTTAGAAACAAAAAAATCAATGCTCGAGAAGAGGCGTTTTAAATAGTCCCACTTACTATCTTTGACAACATAGTCCACAGCCCCTAGATTCATAGCGTGCGAGGCGACTTCCTGATCTCCGTAGCCTGTGAGCATAATCACGGGGCAATCTATGGCCGCTTTGAAAATGTCAAAACCATGACCGTCCGAGAGTTTGTAATCAGCGACGATTAAATCATAGCGTTCCTTTTTTAGTTTTTCATGGGCTTGGGCCAGGGTGTTGGCCAAAACACATTCGTAGGAAATAGAATGATCCTTCAAACAGTAGACCAGGGCTTTCTGATCCATCTCGTTATCGTCTATATAAAGAATACGCTTCATCTCATTCATTTTATATTTCTCCGAAGGGGATGGGGTGCGCTCAATGTCCAGTAAAGATCAATCGCTCGTATGACTTCAACAAAATCCTGGTAATTCACGGGTTTGAGCATATATCCCGCCACGCTCAACTTATAACTCTCCACCCTGTCCTGATCTTCCTTGGAGGTGGTGAGCACGACCACAGGGATGATTTTAAGCTCGTCATCCGCCTTAATGACATGAAGGAATTCAATCCCATTCATCACGGGCATATTTAAGTCGAGTAAAATTAAGCAAGGGTATTCCTTACATGAGTCCTTGAGATAATGAAGCGCTTCTTGACCATTTTCAACGATGACAAGGGAATTGACAATTTTAACATCGTTAAAAGCACGCTTGACGGACTTTTGATCTATCTGATCATCTTCGGCAAGTAAGATAGGGCGATTGTCTATCATAAAGGCTCCTTTCTCTTCATCTCAATTTTTTTTTGTAGTCGCCCGATTCATCGGGCAAATCCATTGCAAGTAGCACGGGCCCCATAAATGGGGCGACACCAAAATGCGCTTCACGATGACTTGTAGCCGCCCGATTCATCGGGCAAATCCGTTGCAAGTAGCATGGCCCCATAAATGGGGCGACTACAAATATTTCTTAGGCAAAGTAAAATAAAAGGTTGATCCCTTTCCGAGTTGAGATTCAAGCCATATCCGGCCCCCATTGAGCTCAACCACTTTTTTGACAATGCTTAAGCCAATTCCGGTGGCTTCCGTTCTATCCCTGGGGGCCAGGGTTTGAAAGATTTTAAAGATTCTTTCAAAGTGTTCTTGGGCAATCCCAGGACCATTGTCTTGAACATAAAACTCCCACTGAGAATCATTTTCCTTACATCCAATTTTGATCTCGCCTTTGTCTTTATCCATGTAGCGTACAGCATTGCTCAGCAAATTCTGAAAAATCTGTTCGATATGAACCCGTACCGCCTTGATTTTAGGGAGACTGCCCACAATCTCTATTTCAACACGCTTAGGCGCATTGATGGAGTCTATCACCTCACGAACAATCTTACTGCAATCAACCATCTCACGGATCTCTTCCGTGCGACCCAGGCGAGCATACTTCAAAATCCCTTCAATCAAATCATTCATTCGAATCACACGCCGCTTCATGAGTTCTAAATTTTCTTTCTGCTCATCACTGGCCTTGTCCTTAAAGTCATGATAGATCCAATCCGCTATTTGACTAATCCCACGTAACGGGGCTTTGAGATCATGAGAAACGCTGTAAGCGAAGCTGTCCAATTCCTTGTTCGAAAGTGCCAGCTCTAGGGCCTGCTGCTTGACCTTCCTCTGCTCGATCTCGAAGTCGTCGAGGATATTGAGAACCGCTCGTTGCGTGTCGGTCAGACGAGCCTTTTCCTCGCTGGAGTCTGATAGAATGTTCAGGATCGCCCTCTGAGTGTCCTCGAGCCTAATCTTCTCGCCAGCGGCGTCATCTAGGATATTAAGGATGGCTCGCTGGGTCTCGCCCTGCCGTGTGCGCTCATTGCCAAAGTCGTCCAGGATGTTCAACATGGCCCTAGAGAAGTTCTGCCTACCCTCCTCGAGAGAAATATCAGTTTCGCGATCATCCCTTTTTGATTGAAATGACATTTTTAAACTCCTCGATCTCTTTCTTGAGCTCGATCATCTTGAGTTCGCGACCGACCGTCAGCTTCTGGAATCGCTCCAGCTCCGCCAATCTCTCCAGCTCCTTGGCCCGTTGCTCGGCAATCTCGGTCTCAGCCCTCTTCTGCGCGGTCACATCACGTGCGGCGGCGAAGACGCCTAGCACGCTGCCGCTCGCGTCCTTGTACACCGAGGCGTTGTAGAGAACGTCGGTTAACCGCCCGTCCTTGTGACGGATGGTCAGCGGGTAGTCGGTGACGGAGCCCTTGGCGAACACCTGCTGGTATCCTTCACGGGCCTTCTCGGGCTCGGTAAAATAGTTGGAGAAGTCAGTCCCGATGAGTTTTTCCCGCGGCACACCGGTCACCTTGATGGACCCTTCGTTGACGTCGGTGATTTTTCCCTCGGGGCTGATCGTAACCAGTGGATCCAAAGAGGCCTCAATGAGGCTTCTGGCGTATTGCGAAGCAAAGCGCAGCTTCTCCTCAGCCTGCTTTTTCTCCGAGATATCGCTGGACATGAGCAGAAAACCGATGGGATTTCCTGAGGCATCGTTGCGGCGGGTAACAACAACGCTCGCCGCGAAGTGAGATCCGTCCTTGCGGACGCGCTCAAATTCACCCTCAGCCAATCCCTTATCTAAGGCGGCGTCCAGAAGCTTTTTGACGGCGCCGGATTTCACATCCTGGGGTCTGTGAAGAATCTCGGAGTTCTTTCCGAGGATTTCTTGCTCCGAATACCCGTAATACCGCCGTGCCCCCTCGTTCCACGAGAGAATGCGGTTGTTGAGGTCCTTTCCTATGATGGAGTATTTAATGGAGCTTTGCAAAATGTTATCCAGAAGGTTCTTCGTTTCGCTGAACTGGGACATGACACGCTTGGATTCAGTCACATCTCGGGCAGCAGCGAAGACGCCCAGCACGTTGCCACGCGCATCCTTGTAGACTGAGGCGTTGTAAAGAACGTCGGTTAAGCGCCCATTCTTGTGTCGAATGGTCAGTGGATAGTCGGTGACGGAGCCCTTGGCAAAAACCTGCTGGTATCCTTCACGGGCCTTATCAGGCTCGGTAAAATAATTGGAAAAGTCAGTCCCAATCAGCTTTTCCCGAGGCACTCCGGTCACCTTGATAGATCCTTCGTTGACGTCGGTGATCTTCCCCTCTGGGCTGATCGTAACAAGTGGATCCAAGGAGGCCTCAATGAGGCTGCGGGCGTATTGGGAACCAGTCCGATCCTGCGACTCGGCAACCTGACGCTTTCTCAGCAATTCCTCCGCCTTTTTGCGCTCGGTAATATCAACAACCGCGGCCAATACAAACTGCCCCTGATCGGTCACGAATGGATTCAACCCGATCTCGACTGGAAATTCTACGCCATCCTTGCGGACCCCAAAAAGATCTCGGCCCGCCCCCATGGCCCGCGTTTGGGGTTTATGAGAAAAGTCGGCTCGGTATTGAGGGTGATGATTACGGAAACGACCCGGGACCAGGACTTCAACCTGCTTTCCTATTAGCTCTTTTTGCGTGTAGCCAAACATCATCGTCAGCCGGTTGTTGACAATAAGAATTTGCCCCTTTTCATCGACCAGGATGTTCCCATTGGGAGACGCTTCCAAGGCCAGACGAAAAGCAGGCCGCTCAATTTCATCGTGACTGATCGGTATGGGCTTGGAAAAGGGTTCGAGTGACTTTAATGGATCAAGAGAACGTTTCATAAAGCCTCCGCATTTTTCATAAGTGAATAAAAGAACGTCTTTCTGAAACTATCCGGGAAGAATCAGCCGGTTTGGGAATAAAACCGGATACACCCAATGTGGTTGCAAATTTAAAGTTGGGGGCGTTCATGATCTTGAAATTTGAAAGTGAAGCGATGAAATTAAAAAGCGTCTGCTGGCGCAAACCTGCTTTAGATAGAAATTTCAGGAAAGTAGACAGACCGATTCGTGAGTGAGTGAGTGAGTGAGTGAGTGAGTGAGTGAGTGAGTGAGTGAGTGAGTGAAATTTTATGAGGGTGGATACAATTCCACATATGCACAGATGTTACTATTCTGAAAATATTTTGCAATAGAAATTAACAGCATCGTCGCAAGAAGGGATATAACTAACTTCTCAAGCGGCACGATCTAAAGTCCTTAAGACCCTTAGCGGGAATTTGATGGAAACAAAATAAACTTGAGGATAGAGATAAGACTGCCTTGATTCGTCTACGATACGAAAAAGACCTTTGCCTTCGGCTTCCTTGTCTACTAAAACACGATAAATTTTCAATCGTTCCAAGGATGTTTCGTAATCTTTATTTTTTACACAAACAACATACTTTTTTACTGAGCGATGATTTTTCATTTTAAATGACTTGAATATGACTGATATCACTAAGAATTTTAAACCACATAGGAGTCTTTTAGGATAAAAAAGTCTGGATTATCCCCATTTATTGAGTCTCTCCAAAAAAAATGCTTCATTCCAAAACTCGAGCATTCCCTCGCTCCCCTTTTTTAGAAAACGCTTTACATCTTCTTTAACCCTTTCCCAATCCATGGAGCGAATTTTATTCTCCATTTCACGACAATACCACACCTGATCTATATTCAAATTCTGATTCTGACAGGGGCCTTGCTGAAAAATTGCTGAGGCTAAAAATTTAAAATTAATAGGGGTCTTACGCGAAGTGTACCACACAAAATCATACCAATCCCTTCCCTTCACATATTCTCGGCAAAGAAGCGCATGACTTTTACCTGCAAACAAAGTAGGCAAATCATGTACCGTGACCGGAAAAGGAAATGGAAAATCCAAGAACTTCACTTCAAATTGGCTCCCCTCGGGAGGGTTTGTATCAATTTCCAACTTCACCCGAATCTTTCGCGAGGCTCGGGTCCACCTTGAATGTTTAAAAATAAGCAATTTCCCGACAGAATCATCTTTTAAAAAAACCTTCTTAACGGTGTCGCTTACTTTTTGCCGATCCTGAATTTCTAATTGATAGCCATAGGATTGGAATTCTACCGCTAAATTTTTTAAATACCCCTCTAATTTAAAATCTCGATTGATGGCCTGTAAAGCAAAGTCAATATCCTCTGAAAAGCGTTCAAGCCCATAAAGTACTCTCAGGCAAGTTCCACCCTGAAAAGCTGCTTCTTTAAAGAAGCCTGCTCGCGACAAAGCTGCTAAAGCAATTTCCTGGGTGATCTCTCGTAGGGCATTTTCCTCCTCCTGCTCGGTTTGACAAGCATAGGAATTCAGCCTTTCTTGAATGATTTTTACACTCACTTTCGAATCTCCTTTTGAATCCCTAAAATAAATTTTTCCACCCTCTGGCTTCCGTAACTTTCTAAAAGCTCATCGAGCAACTCTGGATCCACCTCGTTAAGAAACTCATCTTCAACACGTAAACTTTCTCGTACGGGCTTCAATGACTTCCAATCTTTTTTGTAAACATAAATATAATCGATAAGAGCCTTCCAAGGATTGGCCATAAAAAAAATGGTTTGATCCCGAACCACTCTTTCCACTCCGACATAGAATGCGTTCTTCGAAACACTTTTGAAACTAAATGTACCGATGGGTGCATGAAATTCACGAGAACGTTTCATGGAGGCGCTCGTTACCTCATAAACAGCCTCCGGAATCCAGCCATGGTAGGAAAGAGCAGATTCTAAACTTACGTACGAAGGTCCATAAATGCGCTCGGCTAATTCAAAGAGATTGACCCTTCGACGTCGATACCGTTCTGCCAACAAATATAATCCCTGCCGAATATGGACCAGATCTCCATGAGCAATCGCCCTATTCACAAGCCCATATCGACTGGCCTTTGTCTTCGCAATAAGAACAGACAGGACATCATCGGAAATAACATCTTCCGAAATACGCTCCAAAATGGTATCAATAAGTTTGAAATTAGCCATAAAATGTATGAAACTTCTTAAAAATAGAAGTTTCATACAAAATACTATTTATTTTTTACCCACTTGTCAAGCGCAATAGTTGGCTGTTTAGGCCGCATGAAATGGAATTTTATTCCTTGACCCAACCCCTTTTAATTCTTGCTTCCGTGCTTTTCACCATCATTTTTCTTCATCTCCAAAATATATTTATCTAAAATAGAACCGGAATTTTCTACCCAATTTTTAATGAAACTGTGGCTGTCAAATAAATTCTCCAAATCTTTTAGCAGGTGTTCTGGCTTGTATTTTATTATCTTTTCACGAATTTTTTCAAAAAGAATTTCCTCTGAACTCATATTTAAAAACTTGCCTATCATTACCATATTCGGGTGAACACCACGTTGTAAGTACCATATAAAGTCATAGACATCCCTCCCTTTGAATGTGATCTCATTTTTCTTACCCTTGAAATAGATCCTATGAAATAGTGCGTTGATTTTACCGGCCATCAGGCTCGGCAAATCATAGTGCTGGACCAAAAAATTCAACCTCTCACGGTCAACGGGTGTAAACTCTGTTTTATATCCCGTTTTAACTACAGGACTTGTCTCAATCTTGACATAAAGCTTGTCGCTTTCACCCCTATCGGACAATCCCAAACGATGCAATATCGGAAATTTGAGGTACAGTTTGTCGTTTTTGCCCTTGATGGCGAACTCGATCTCCTTATGCTGGAGTTTTTTTATAAAGTGGTTGTGAAGGTCCTTTGCAAATGAAGCAATGTCAATATCTTCGGTAAGATCAAAATCAATATCTTCCGATAAACGGTTTAAACCATAGCAAATGGCCAGACAGGTCCCACCGGTAAATATGAAAGCTTTGCTAAATCTGGAATTATAAATAAAATCCAGCACGTAAAGCTGAAGATATTCCTTAATGTGATTTT
Organism: Chlamydiota bacterium; assembly: GCA_016178055.1. Classification (NCBI taxonomy): domain Bacteria; kingdom Pseudomonadati; phylum Chlamydiota; species Chlamydiota bacterium. The sequence goes on from JACOUC010000004.1 coordinate 14,325, forward strand.
GAATGACACCGCTAGACAAATTTTGACGTTCCAAATTTTGAACAAGCCTTTCTATTTCTGTCGTCAGCATGTTTCTATCCCCAATTATTTTTGAGACATTCATATATTAACCACATTTTTTTTGTATCACACAATCGGAACCATTTTCTGATTTCACGTCTGTCTTTTAAGGTGAGGTTATCATGGTTGATGCGCAGCTCATCAACTTCATTTTCCGTAAAATCTGAAAACATGTACTGACGCAAATAGATGTAATCAAATAGAGCCTTAGCCTTGGTGGCCATGAGGATGGTGTTGCTCCCATACGGTCTCTCGACAAAACCGGTAAAAAGATGCGGTGAGATGCTATAAAACTTGAAAGACCCCATCTTATTTTGAAAAGCCCGGGTTGATTTTGGGGTGACCGATGTAACGCCAAATATCGCCTCTGTCAGAAGGCCCTGTTTTTGAAGCACATAATCACAGCTTAAATAAGACGGTCGAACAAATCTGTTTGCCGTATACTCTAAAAACGCATCCAAATCTTTTTCTCTATTTACAAACGTCTGCAATGTATAAAGACCGCGTTTTAGCGGTATTAATACCCCCTTTTTTGTCCAGTTTTGTATATCTCTGTCCAATGAGACCCTTGAACCCTTATGTAATTGCCTAAGGGCACTCTTGCTGAAACAGGGCGATTTTTCAAGGACTTTTAAATCAGATTGTCTCATAATATGTTCTGATAATAGGTATTTTTAGTACCTAAAACTAGAACGATATTATATGAGGCCACCCCCTTTGTCAACACTTGAAAATGGGAATACTACCAGCATAGTCGCAATGTTTTTTTTACTGAGCGATGATTTTTCATGATTCAAGAATTCTTGGGAGCTCTTCTACCATGTAGAGGGGTAATGACAGGAGACCAAATTCCGCAACCGCTTTTTGTGATCCTTGTTGGATCCCATGATAGACCTGTTGCCAGGAAGGCGTGTTCAGATCGAATCTCACAGCAAGGGGGATCTTTTTTTCATGAACAAATTGCTGGAGCGACTTCAGGGAACCGCTTTTCCCAGCCTTGACCTCAATGGGAATGACTGATTGATTCAAAATCCTGTCTTTGGGCAAATTGTCTCACCAGGGTCGATTTACCGACCTGCCGGGCGCCTCGAATGACGAGGGGCTTGCGGTTTTTACGTGCCCCAGCCATTCCTGTAAATTATCTTCTGCAAATCGTCTTATGAGAACGACCCCCCATGGCAATATAGACCTATTTAAAATACATCTCTTGAATATAATAGGCCTATGTTTTATTCAATTCAATATTATTTTTGGCATATGCACTTGATTCCCCTTAGATAGCAAGCGCCATGGCAAGAAGTTGTAGTCGCCCCATTCATGGGGCTGTGCCCCTTGCATGGGTTTGCCCGATGAATCGGGCGACTACAAAGGGGAATCAAGTGCATATGCCGATTTTGATAGAGGGTAGGGTGCTTTAGTTTTTCTGTCGACCCATCTCTAGAATTTTCTCAAAATGTTTTTCTTCCACCGGTTGTATTGAAAGTCGTGCAAATCTTTGGACGACTCTCATGTCTGAAAGGGCTTTGTTAGCTTTGATTTCTGGAAGAGGAATGAAATGGGAGAATTTTTCCAAGAATTCAATGTCGACCCGATACCAAATGGGATTTTCTTTCGTGGCTTTTGGGTCGAAGTACTCGCTCTTGGGATCCAGGGCTGAAAGGTCGGGAGTTCCCTTTTTGACCACTTTTGCAAGGCCTGCAACGCCTGCAGGTTCGGCATTTGAGTGATAAAAAAGGACGAGATCGCCTATCTGCATCGTGTCTCTCATGAAATTTCGTGCCTGATAATTTCTCACGCCATGCCAATACGTTCTTTTATCTTTTTTTAAATCGTCTATGGAGTAAACGTCAGGCTCACTTTTCATGAGCCAATAATGGAGAGGTTCTTTCATAGGATCTCCTTCAAGTATTCTAGGTCTGTGACTTCTTCAAGCCTTTTGAAGAAAACGGGTCTATTTTCAGAAAGGGTTTCGCCTGTAAGATGGGTGTTAAAAACAA
>JACOUC010000005.1 GCA_016178055.1 Chlamydiota bacterium
GCGTATAAATAAACGGACATATTGAGATTCCCCCCTCCTTTGTAAGGAGGGGTTGGGGGAGGTAGAATCAAGGACTCTACCCCACCCTACCTCCCCTTACAAAGGGGAGGAGATGTCTGTTTATTTATGCGCAGTTATATAGAAGCTTTTTCATGATCCCCTTAAAATGCGAAGATAGGTTGGATTCTAACAGGTTTGAGGGCGAAGGGGTCCAAAAATTTTTCTAGTATACGGCTAACTTCTTTTGGGATGAGGGTGTGTCTCTTGATAGAACTTTTCTAGGATCCACATTCTCAAAAGAGATGAGTATCCGATCCCTTTTCTTGTACCCAAGGTTTTTAATAATTTCACAATTTTTTTATCCAGTCTCAGCGTTACAACCTGCCGGTCCGGTTTCACAAACACGATATCGTTAGCGGGTCTTAAATCCTCTTCATAATCCGCAAGGCTGTGCGTGTCCCAAAACGTTCTTTCTTCTTGCTTTGTTTTAAATCTTGGTATTTTAGCCATAGATCATCTCACTTCCTTCTTTTATACCGATATTTTTCTTTTTCATCCATGTCCCTAGCCGTAATAATCTCAACTTCTCGACGGTTAAGAAATCCCACAACAATAAATAGATACCGACCCGCATGGGTTTGCCCTGTTACGTAATGGCGCCCTGTTCTTCCTTTATCAAGATAAGAAGAGTGGGAAAAACATACCGCCTCAACTTCTTCGGGTACCACACCATGCCGCGCAATATGCTCGACGCTATCTTCATCCCAAACTATTTCTGCAATCTTCACCTAGTCCCCCACCCTTGTTTTAAATGTATTACAATGGAATACGTTTGTCTAGTTTTTAATGGATTGGTTTTTTGCTTTTCCATCTAGCCTCTAGCCTCCAGCCTCTAGCTGCCTCTCCCTCGGATGACATTTCTTATGAACCTCTTTGAGGTCAACGATGGAGAGTTTGAGATAAGGTTCTAGGCTGTCTAAGTGTTCATGACCGAGGAGTTCTTTGACGTAGTAGGGATTAGCCTTGTTTCGGATCATGCCCGTAGCACAGCTTCTTCTAAAAACATGCGGGGTGACAGGTTTGTCAAGGCCCGCTCGTTTAGCGGCTTTGTTAACGATTTTAGCAAGCCCCTCTCTTCCCAGCCGTCCTCCCCTTGCATTTAAGAAGAGGGCGTTTTCTTTTGTTCGTCCCTCATCCATCGTATTTCGTCCTTCGACCTGTCTTTTCGCTTTTGCATCTAGCCTCCAGCCTCTAGCCTCTAGCTTGTTTAGTAGAGTGGGCCTCACTCCTTTGATGTAGTTGTGCTTTCCCACACTCTGATCGTAATATTTATTGAAATCTTACCAAATTCAGATCATAAAAGAGCGCATGATAAGATAAGAGGAGCCGCCTCAATTTGGCAAAAGAGGACTTATTCTTATTCACCACCATGCGCCCAAAA
>JACOUC010000006.1 GCA_016178055.1 Chlamydiota bacterium
ATTTTAACTAATCGCTACACTCATGGCTCTTCAGTCGATGAGCCACTGGCGAGAACTGACCTAACGACAGGAGCAAATTACTTTTACCACGCAGATGCATTAGGCTCAATCACTGCAATTACTGACTCTTCTGGCGCTATCATCGAATCGTACAGATATACCTCCTACGGAGTCCCAACCCTCTTTGACAAAGACGGCATAGAAATCTCTGAATCTGCTATCGGCAATTTTTATTTGCACACAGGCTCTCAATACGACTCTGAAACAAAACATTATCACCACTTTTACAGGGAACGAGATGCAAGTTTTGGGGTGTGGCTAAGCCCTGATCCCTTGGGCTTTGCTGATGGACTGAACCGATATATCTCGACAGGTGACAATCCGATTAATTACACGGATCCGTTGGGATTATTAAAGGTTCACATATGGAGCTACAGAGGGAAGTCAGAAGCTTGGGGGCATGCCTCGATGACTTTAGACAATGCAGATAAAACACACATCAGTTGGTGGCCCGATCAACCTCGTGACTCAAAAACACTAATTCCGATTGTTTATTCAGCTCCACCACGCCAACCCCAATTGTTCAAGGACGATGTCCGTTTTGAAGGTCAAATGCCTGATTTTGAAGTTCAGATTACGGGTTTAGATGAAGAAAAGATAGAAAAATGGTGGAAAAAATTTAAAAAAGATAATCAATGGAAAACCAGAGGACAGAATTGTTCTACCACAGTTGCAGATGGTTTAAAAGCTGGAGGGGCTGATAAATACGCTTCCTGGTGGAAATCACATAACTGGCTTTGGACTCCAAATGATGTCAAAGATTTTGCAGATGCCATTGTAAATGATCTTAAGGAAGAAAGGAGTAAGTAGTGAAATTTACAAAAATGATTTCTTTTTTAAGTTTATTTTTTTCTTTTGCTCTTCTAGGTTTTTCAGATTTGGGCTCTGCTAAAACTGACAAAGAAGGTTATTTCTTTGAAATGGAGGAGGAGAGCAAACAGAAATTCCTAGAAAAGCTAAACAAAATTGAATTAAACGATACTCCAAAAAGTGTGGTTTCAGTATTAGGATTGCCACAATATGATCAAGATATGTTTGATAAAAAAGGCAATTTTCACGCAAGGCAAATGATATATTATATTAAACTGTGGAAACATGGTTTGGTAAGCGAGAATAAAGATGAATTAATAAGTCTCTATTTTGATCAAGGTGATCGATTAGAAGAAATATATTCAAATATTATTGGCGTTCCTAATCGGAAGCGCCAATAATTTTTTTATATGGTTGAAAGCAATCCATGAGTTTCGCTCTAAAACAAGAAAATGAACTTCCCTTTTTAAGCTTGGTCGAAGGGCCAATGCTCAAGGTTTTGCCTGGAGGTAAAGCTGAGACAAAACCTTTGGCTGAGGTCATCCCAACCCCCTCGCTGGGTGGTAGGATTATTCCTTTTCATACGGAAAGCCGACAACCTTTGGCATTTAGAAGTCACGAAAAAGCTATAAACTTGCTGTCGATCGATAGCAAGTTTATAGCTTTTTCAGTTCAAGGGACGAACCCCACCTCTTGCAATTTTGACAAAGCCAATCGTCTCACACGTATTTCCCTCGAGCCTCGAGCTTCGAGCCTCAAGCTAAATTGCGTGTATGACAAAGTAAGCAATGTAACACAGAAGAAAACCGCAAATGGAGTCACACTTAGCTATGTTTATGACGCTCTTAATCGCTTAACGACAAAAACAACACCCGAGCAAACGTACGCATTCACGTACGACTCACTTTCGAGGCTCATCGGCGCCAGTAACACCGCAAGCAATCTATCATTTGTCTATGATGCCGTAAGTCAGCTCCTTGAAGCTGACACAGCCGAAGTCATTGCAAGC
>JACOUC010000007.1 GCA_016178055.1 Chlamydiota bacterium
GTTCCCCTTACCGAAGCCACGGATCGTCCATCGCTTTTATATACCGTCAAAATTGAGTGAGGCTTACTGAAGAGCCGTATGCGGAAAATCCGCACGTACGGTTCCGTGAGGGGCATTGAAATATATGTCTACTCGACAAGGTTAAAGAAAAAAAGCTAAAAGGTTAAAGACATGAATATTGGAATTGTTGGAACAGGATATGTTGGCTTGATTACGGGGACTTGTTTAGCTGAATTGGGTCATCATGCCCTTTGTATTGACAATGATCGAAGAAAAATTGAACTTTTAAAAAAGGGGAAAATTCCCATTTATGAACCAGGTCTAGCTCCTTTAATCCAAAAGAATATCAAGGCGGGTCGACTCTCTTTTTCAACATCCATTCGTGAGGCAGTAGAAAAATCTCTGGTCATTTTTATTGCGGTTAATACCCCTCCCTTAGATACCGGAGAGGCTGATTTAAGTTATGTGGCCAGTGTTGCTCGTGAAGTGGCAAACCATTTAACAGGCTACCGTGTCATTGTAGATAAAAGTACTGTTCCAGTAAAAACAGGTGAGAAGGTCAGTGAAACGATCAGGCGCTATTGCAAGAAGGGGGTTGAATTTGACGTTGTTTCTAACCCTGAATTTTTAAGAGAGGGAACAGCTGTAAGTGACATGATGAATCCGGATCGCATTGTGGTCGGGGTTGAAAATACAAGGGCAGCCCAAGTGATGAGAGAGCTTTACGAACCGATTAAGACAAAATTTTTAGTTACGGATATTCCCTCGGCTGAACTCATTAAACATGCCAGCAATTCATTTTTGGCCATGAAAATTTCTTTTGCGAATGCCTTAAGTAATATTTGTGAGATCACCCGAGCCAATGTTGAGCAAGTGACTTATGGGATGGGGCTAGATCATCGAATCGGCCAAAATTTTTTAAAGGCAGGAATCGGTTATGGAGGTTCTTGTTTTCCAAAGGATGTTTCAGCCTTTATTAAAATCGCTGAGGAGATTGGATATTCTTTTGATCTTTTGAAAGCGGTTGAAAAAATTAATGAAGATCAAAAAAATCGATTCATTCGAAAAGTGAAAGAGGTCCTATGGGTATTAAAAGGTAAAACCATTGGGGTTTTAGGTCTTGCCTTTAAGCCCAACACGGACGACATGCGCAATGCCCCTGCGGTCGATATTATTAAAGCGCTTTTAGAGGGTGGGGCCAAAATTAAAACCTATGACCCTGAGGCAATGGATAAGGCCAAATTTTTCATAAAAAAAGTTCAGTATTGTAAAGATTCCTATCAAGTTGCCAAGGAGGCAGATGCCTTGCTGATCCTTACTGAATGGGATGAATTTAAGAAAATTGATTATAAAAAAATCAAAAAATCAATGCTGACCCCCATTATGATTGACGGACGTAATTTATTAGATCCAAAAGAAATGGCAAATTTAGGATTTATTTATAAAAGTGTTGGACGGTCCTAAAAAATGAAGAATTTGCAAATGCAAAATGTTGCTCAGGGGCCTGAAAAGGCGATTTTAGTGGGTGTCGAGTGGAGGGGAAATAGGATTTGGGATCTTGAGAGTTCCATAGAAGAATTGCTTGAGCTTGTTGATACAGCAGGAGCCAGGGTGGTGGCGACGCTTCTGGCCAAAATAGATAAGCCTACACCCACCTATTTTATCGGTTCAGGAAAGGCAAATGAACTTGCGGCGCTTACGCAAGAATCGGGCGCTGATCTTATTGTTTTTGATGATGATTTAAGTCCTGCTCAGTCCCGTAATCTTGAAAAAATTTCTAAAGTGAGGGTGATTGATCGCACTCAAATTATTCTCGATATTTTTTCCCGTCGTGCCCGCACCAAAGAGGCTCAGTTTCAGGTCGAGCTTGCCCAACTTCGGTATTTACTCCCCAGACTGACCGGTCAATGGATGCATCTTTCGAGACAGGAGGGCGGAGTTGGAACACGAGGTCCAGGGGAGACGCAACTTGAGGTTGACCGACGTCGGGCAAAAACAAGAATTTTAAAACTAGAAAAAGAATTAAAGGCCATTACTTCGGAAAGGGAAACTCAACGGAAAAGAAGAGAGAAAACAGGCGTTCCTCTTGTTTCGATTATGGGTTATACCAATGCAGGAAAAACAACCCTTTTTAATCGATTAACAACCAGCCGTAATTTAGCAGAGGACCGGCTTTTTGCGACGTTGGATGCGACGGTTCGTAAAAAAGAATTAGAGGGTCATAGGATAGTTCTTTTTTCAGATACAGTTGGTTTCATTCGAAAGCTTCCTCATCATTTGGTGGAATCCTTTAAGGCAACCCTAGAAGAAGTGATTCACTCAGATCTTTTAATTCATGTCGTTGATATCAGTGATCCCTTATATCAAGAAAAACATGCGGTGGTTTTACAGGTCTTGGGTAAACTTGGAGCTGAATCTATTTCAAGGATGACCGTTCTCAATAAAATTGATCTTCTTGAAGGACCTGAGCGAATTCTTCGATGGGAGAGGGGTGGGGAAAAGGTGATCCCCCTATCCGCTCAATCAGGGCAAGGGGTTGATTCTTTGTTAGCGGGTGTAAGCGAATTCTTTAAAAAAAGTTTTGTGAGGATGAAGGTTTTTATTCCTCATCAGGCGAATGATTGGGTTTCATTCTTGTACCGTGAAGCCCATGTGATTAAGAAAAAGTATGAAGAGAATGGGGCTTTTCTTGAAATTGAAATTTCTTCACATCTTGTTTCAAAAATCCTTCCCTTTCAAATTTCTTAAGCTATAATCGGCATAATAACAGTTTGAGAATAAATACATAAAAGTTCAGCTTAATATTTAAGCATTATGAAGAATCTATATCAGTCATGAAAATGAGACGTTGTTACTGGCTATTCCCCTCCTTTGTACCCCAAAGGGGAGGAACTCAATTTTCATCCACTTGGGTGGACTGAAAGTTCATGATGACAAATATCAAAATGACAGACTAAAATTCAAAATGGTTTTCCAGTTTTAGAAAGATAGATGAAGGGTTTATCTGCTATGGACAAGTCAAGTTAACAGATTAAAATTCAAATATTCATTCGTTTCGGAATTTTTTCATGAATCTCTACCGCAATTTTGATTTTTGATGTTTGATTTTTGAAATTTAAAAAGTAGGAGATTTTTTACATGGGCCGGATTTTTATCGTCATTGGAGTCATTGCGTTAAATCTCGCTTTCGTGGGATGTGGCAAACTTCCGCCTTCTATGAATGATGTTGCTCAAATAGAAAAAGCGAAGAATGAACCTTTTTGGGCTGATTTTGTGCAAGTCCATTATCCTGCTTGGACCGAGCATTATTGGTCGGACCGAGAACTTTGGGGAAATAGAGGATATTGGGTGGGGGGGCCTCCTCAAATGCCCGATGAGAAACTTGCTCATTTAAGATTAAAAGGGAAACTGATCGATGGAGAGGGATCTTTCCTTCCAAAGGTGATTATCAAACAGCCGGCGCTCTCTGAAGAGGCGTTGCTCAGAGAAATAGATGCGCTTCCTCAGCCCCCTAAACCAACGAAACATACGGTTAAGAAAGGCGAGTGTTTGTGGTTTATTGCGGGTTATGAAGAAATTTATGGAAATCCTTTGCAGTGGCCCAGGATTTTTCAGGCGAATCGGGATAAAATTCGCGATCCCGATTGGATCTATCCTGGACAGGTCTTTATCATTCCAAGAGATTAGTTGGTTCTGTCTTCTACGGCTTTCAGTCATTTGCCTTCCTTAAGAGTCTTTATTAGTGTAGAGGGTTTTCAGGAGTTTATTAATTAAAAATTCAAAAGTCAAAATGCAAAATGACAACCTAAAAATCAAAATTTCTAATGCAATTGCAAGGGAGACATTTTAAATTTTAATTTGTCATTTTGATATTTGTCATCATGAACTTTCAGTCCACCCAAGTGGATGAAAATTGAGTTCCTCCCCTTTGGGGTACAAAGGAGGGGAATAGCCAGTAACAACGTCTCATTTTCATGACTGATATTTGATTTTTGGATTTTCATAATTGAGTTAGAATCATAAAAAGGAGTCGCCTGATGGCTAAAGAAACCTTACATTTTCCGGATACACAGTTTGCCCGATCTTTATTTGCTCACGATGATGAGAATCTTGAAGTGATAGGAAAGGCCTTGCGCATTAAAGTGGTCTCACGGGGAAATTTTATTAAGCTGATTGGAGACCCAGAAGGAATTAAGAAAGCGAGAAAAATTTTTCATGAGCTTTCTCGACTTGCAAATAGTGGAAAAACAGTAGAAAGGGCCGATGTCATTTATGCCCTTTCTCATCATGCCGAAGAGGGTTCTTCTCTTGCCGAGGAGAATGTGCCATCGGATGCCATTCGTGTTTCCTCTCGAAAGAACCTGGTTTATTCTAAGTCTAAGAGCCAATTGGAATATATGGAGGCTATTCGTAAATATGATGTCGTTTTTTCGATTGGGCCTGCAGGGACAGGGAAAACCTATCTTGCGATGGCGATGGCTGTTTCTTATCTTTTAGAAGATAAGGTCCGACGTTTGATCTTGACGCGTCCTGCTGTGGAGGCGGGGGAAAGCTTAGGTTTTCTTCCGGGTGATTTATCAGAAAAAATTAATCCCTATCTTAGACCTCTTTATGATGCTCTTTACGACATGATGGAAGTGGACCGTATTCAGCGATATATGGAACGGGGGTTGATTGAGGTCGCCCCGCTGGCCTATATGAGGGGAAGAACCCTCAATGATGCTTTTATCATTTTAGATGAAGCTCAAAATACCACCATCGAACAGATGAAAATGTTTTTAACCCGTTTAGGTTTTAATTCAAAAGCGGTGATTACAGGAGATATTACGCAGGTGGATCTACCGGCTCATAAACTTTCAGGATTGGTTCACGCAAATAAAATTTTAAAAGATATTCGAGGTATTAAAATTTCAAGATTTTCAGATAAGGATGTTGTTCGCCATACATTGGTGAAAAAAATTATTCGAGCCTACGAGCACGATCGAGCCCCGCACGCTCTTGATTCAAAATCTAAAAGACCTTCTCAGGCTCATAAAACCTTAAGTTCAGGTGTATTTGAACAGGAAGATCTTGGAGCGACATGAAGAAATTCAGGGCCTCTTCCAAGTACGAAATTAATGTTAGAAATGAGCAAACGAAGTTCAAAATTAATCTTCGTAAAGTGGAGATTCTTGCCAGGGCTACCTTAGCCGAGGAAGATGTTTGTGCAGGTGTTCCGATTGAATTGGGCATTTCTTTTGTGAGTGATCAGCGGATTTGGACTTTGAATCGAAAATTTTTGGGCCATGATTGGAAAACAGATGTTTTGGCCTTTCCAGTGGATGAGAAAGCGGGTCGTGAGAAAGTATGGATGCTGGGAGAGGTTGTCATTTCCATTGAAAGGGCCATGGATCAGTCTCAATCCTTTAATGAAGATCCGGAAAGGGAAGTGGCTCTTTATATGGTGCATGGCATTTTACATTTGTTAGGATATCGGGATAAAACTCCAAAGCTCTCTGGAAAAATGTGGCGTCGCCAGGATGAGATTTTAAAGAGAAGATATAATGGAATAGGTTTGAAAGGATTGAAATAGATGGCGGTTCGTTCAAAATGGGTTGAAAGTTTTAATAATGCAGTTGAAGGTCTGATTTTTGTATTTAAAAGTCAGAGAAGTATGAAAGTTCATTTTATTTTCTGTCTTTTGATTCTCATCGGGAGTCTTTTTCTTCATATTAGTTTTTCTGATTTTTTATTTTTGGCTTTTGCCATGACCTTCGTTTTGGTTGCAGAAATGTTTAATACCGCTTTTGAACTGGTCATGGATATGATGAGCGAAAGTTATCATCCCCTGATTCGTGTGGCAAAGGATGCCAGTGCAGGGGCTGTTTTGATTGCGACCCTGAATGCAGTGATTGTTGGATATCTTGTCGTAGCCAAATATCTTAGCCAACCTATTTTTTATGGACTCAATCGTGTTCTAGAAAGTCCATGGCATATCACGCTGGTTGCCATTTTAACGGTCTTAATTTTGTCGATTGGAATTAAGGTTTTTTTAGGAAGAGGAACGCCTTTTTATGGAGGAATGCCCAGCGCTCACTCCGCCATTGCTTTTTCAATTTGGGCTATTGTGACCATTCTCTCTCGAGATCCTTTGGTGATGACCCTTACATTGATTGTAGCGCTGATGATTGCTCAAGGAAGAGTTGCCAGTGGGATTCATCGTTTTCGGGAAGTTCTGATGGGGGCGATTCTCGGAGTGCTGGTTTCTCTTCTTGTGTTTCAACTGGTTCGACATGTTTAACCCCTCCATCCCACCACCTCATGTTGGTCGGACAGCGGACTCACCTCCTTAGATGAGAGGTGGTGGGACCAACTCCCCTTATTCTAAGGGGAGAGCCCCCCTCTTATATAAGAGGGGATGGGGGAGTTATAGGTTTAAATTCCTATTTTAAAAGGAGTCAGTGATGTTTTTAAAAAAAGATCGAAGTTACAGTTTTAATAAAAAAATAAGGGTTTATTTTTTTACAGGCCTCTTGGTGTCTTTGCCGGTACTGGGATCTTTTTGGATTCTATCGGTCTTGTTTGTTAAACTCACCGATTTTATGTATCAATTTATTGCTCCCAATGGGCATCAGTTTTTTGGTCAGTGGCTTCTTTGGAGATTGGTTGCCTTAATTCTTTTATTCTGTGCAGTTGTGTTGATCGGTCTTGTCGCTCGTAACTACATTGGAAAAAAACTGATTCAAGGGGGAGAAACTTTATTAAGCAAAATCCCTGTTTTGAATCGTATTTACTCAACATTAAAACAGATTTTTGAATCGTTTTGGGGGGAAGATAAGGCCGTTTTTCGAAGTGTCGTATTTGTAGAATACCCTCGTGAAGGAACCTATTCTATTGGCTTTGTCACTTCTGAAATTAAAGGTGATCTGAAGGATGCCATTGGCGAAAATAAGGTGAGTGTTTTTATTCCAACGGCTCCCAATCCGACTTCAGGTTTTCTAATCATGATATCGAAAGATAAATTGATTAAAACTCATTTGACTGTTGAAGATGGATTTAAAATGGTTGTTTCAAGCGGAATGGTAATGCCCAAATAATGTTACTGATCCGAACCCAAGCCATCTTACTTCATAAGCGAGATTTCTCGGACACAAGTCTCATTGCTGTTTTCTTTACGAAAAATTCAGGGAAACTTCATTTTATTATTAAAGGGGCCAAGCAGCCTAAAACATCCTTCATGGGTTCCTTTGAACATGGATCTTGTTACGAAATTTTATACCGCCATTCTTCAAGAAAACAAGGTCTCATCACCTTAAGACAAGCCCATCTTGTAGAGGCTTTCTCTAGAATTCGTGCAGACCTCCATGCTTTTTACCATGCCGTTTATTGTCTGGAACTTTTAGATGCCTTTACAGAATTAGAAGATTCAGATGAATCTCTCTTTAATTTAATCTTTACGACTTTGCGTCAAATGGATGAATCTTTAAAAAATCCATTGCCGAATATAGAATGGATGATCCGTTCTTTTGAAGTGAAACTTCTATCACATCTTGGATTTTTAGGAAATCTTTCCTCGTGTTTTTCTTGCCGCGAATCTTTTCGCGATCTTCTTTTTCTTGATCATCGAACGGCTCGTCTTTTATGCGAGAAATGTACACAAACAAAAACTTATCCTTTTCATGTGCAAAGTATCCAGCTCATTCCATTGCTGATGAGGGCGGAGCCCTGTACCCCTGTGGATAAAGGGGCAGAAGAAAAAAAAGAATTAAAAAATCTCCTCTGGTTTTATATTGACTTCCATCTTGGAAAGCCCTTAAAATCACGCAAATTCTTAATAGAAAAGATATAGCGAATAGTTTAGGAAAATTGGATTTCGAGTTTCATTGTTTGAGGCTGAGTTAGTTCTCTCGAGGCTTTTCGAAGTTTATCCTTGACCTCTCGACTGTAAAAAATTACAGTTAACACTGTATTTTATTACAGTAATAGGATAAAGGACTATGATCAGTTTAAGATCAAAAATAACGCAAGCGGTTCTTGGCTATCTCATGATGCATGAGAATGCTGAACTTTATGTGAATGAAATGGCCCGCCGCCTTTTGCTGGACGATGGGAATCTTTCTAAAAAACTAAAAGAACTCCAGAGAGAAGGAATTTTAAATAGTCAACTGAAGGGAAAAGAACGATATTATTCTTTAAATGCTTCTTATCCCCTTCTGAACGAGTATAAAAGGATTATTCTCAAAACGGTTGGGTTTGAATACGTTCTTAAGGAGGTTTTGGAAAAAATTCGAGGGCTTGAGCATGCCTATCTTTTTGGCTCCTACGCCCAGAACAAAATGGATTCCGCAAGTGATATTGACCTATTGGTGATTGGGAACCATAGTACGATTGAGTTACAGAAAAAAATGGCCGAAGTTCAAAAATCGATGGATCGTGAAATAAATGTCATTAGTGTAAGCGAACTTGAATACGAGAAGAAACAAAAAAAGGATCCTCTGTTTAGATCAATCAAAGAAAAAAAGATTCAAGTCATATGACGGATTTTGAACAGGGCTATTTTAAGGAATTTGGATTTACTTCGGATGCGATTGAACGGTATTTACAAAACGCATTTCATGATCTTGAAATCGCTAGAAAAAATAGATTTCCGGAAGTTAGGTTTTCATATAGTTTTCAGGCTTTAATCAAAGCTGGAATAGCACTTATTGCAAGAGTGGGACACGTGCGAGTACGAAGTGTTCCAGGTCACCATATAAAAATTTTGACTAAGATGAGCGAAATTCTCGAGAATCCAGATGTTTATACCATTGGAAACATTATGAGAACAAAAAGAAACACCGACTTCTATGAAGGAGGTGACTGTGTTACAGAAAAAGAATCCCGTGATTATTTAGATTTTGTCGAAAAGGTGCTTCAGCAAGTTGAAAAGTTAGTTCGAGAAGTGAATCCCTGACATTTTTCTAATAACAGAAACGCCACTGCGTTTTAATGTAGGTTTTAAGCATGAAACTTATGACAAAAACAAAATCAAAGAAAAAAACTTTTACCTTTCAAGAAATGATTCTTTGTCTTGAGACTTACTGGTCTTCTCGAGGGTGTGTTTTAGGCCAGGGGTATGACACCGAGGTTGGGGCGGGAACGTCTAATCCCTTGACCTTCTTTATGGTTCTGGGAAAAGAACCCTGGCGGGTGGCTTATACGCAACCTTCTCGAAGGCCTGCGGACGGGCGTTACGGGGATAATCCCAACCGGGTTTATCAACACCATCAGTATCAAGTCATTTTGAAACCTTCACCTCGAGATGTTCAGGATCTTTATCTGGCGAGTCTTGCAGCCCTTGGGATTCATCCAGACTCTCATGACATTCGTTTTGTCGAAGACGATTGGGAATCTCCATCTTTAGGGGCCAATGGCTTGGGGTGGGAGGTTTGGTGCGATGGAATGGAGATTACTCAATTCACTTATTTTCAACAAATGGGTGGAATTGAGCTTCATCCCGTATCAGTAGAACTAACCTATGGCTTGGAGCGAATTGCGATGTACCTCCAAAATGTCGACAATGTTTTTGATTTAAAGTGGAATGAATCTCAGACCTATGGAGCTTTAAGGAAACATTGGGAATATGAGTTTTCAAAATTTAATTTTGAAGTTGCATCAACCTCTTTTTATTTTCACGAATTTGACGAACGTGAAAAAGAGGCAAAACTTTTACTCGAACAGGGTCTCATTTTTCCAGCCTATGATTCTGTTTTAAAATGTTCGCATATTTTTAATATTTTAGATGCCCGTCGAGCGATGAGTGTGACGGAAAGAACAGGTTTTATTACCCGAATTCGAGTAATCGCAAAAGAATGTTCGCAAGGTTATTTGGAGAGGCAGATGTGAAAATTCAAAAATCAAATATCAAAAATCAAAATGACAATGCAAATATCAAAAATAAAATTGCACCTCGTTTCTTAGATAAATTCGGGGCGGATTGTGAAAGTTTTGTTCTTTGGAGAGAAGGATTTTTGAAGGTTAGCCATTTTAAATTTTAATTTGTCATTTTGATTTTTGATATTTGATTTTTGGTTTTCATTGATACGCGCTATTTTATATGACTCTGATAAATACAAAAGATAAAAAAACAATGAAAGAGACCCTGCAGCCCTTTCTCATCGAAATCGGCACGGAAGAAATTCCTGCCCGATTTTTGGAGGACGCTTCTCGCCATTTGCGAAATCTCATGGAGACTTTTTTCAAAGAGCGTCAAATGGGTTATGATGTCAATAATGTAAAAGTTTTATTTACTCCGAGGCGTTTGACGCTTTTCATTCCTGATTTGGCGTTGATCCAGCCTGATAAAGTTGAATGGTTAAAAGGCCCTCCGGTCACCATTGCTTGTGATCCAGAAGGGAAGTGGACCCAGGCGGCTCAGGCATTTGCGGCCCGACAGGGAGCCGATACTTCATCCTTAACTCGCAAACAAACAGAAAAAGGCGAGTATGTTTTTATAGAGTGTCGGACCCAAGGAGGGAAAACTAAAAAGATTTTAGAGGAAAATTTAGCAGGCCTGATCCAAAAAATAAAATTCCCAAAATCAATGAAATGGGGTGAAGGTGAAATTTATTTTGCAAGACCCATTCGATGGATTCTTTCCCTTTTAGGGAATGAAATCATTCGTTTTAAATTAGACACGATCACTTCAGATCGTTTGAGTTTAGGATGCCGATGGCAAAAAAATCCGAAAGTGATTATTGCAAAGGCCGATTTAGTTCTTTATCAAAAACAGCTTAAAGCGAAGGATGTATATCCCGATTTTGAAGAACGGTTTTCATTGATTAAAAAATCGATTGAAAAAACTTTAGGCAAGAATCAAAAAATTCATGAAGAGGATATGGATCTCTTAAGAGGGGTGACCAATTTGGTTGAATTTCCCAATGTGGGGATTGGAAAATTTGAAGAGCGGTTTCTTAAAATTCCTTCTCAAGTGCTTTCAACCGTTATTCAATATCATCAAAAATATTTGCCGATTTACGAAAAGGGAAAGCTTCTTCCTCAATTTGTTTTTGTTTTTAATGGTCCGCGTAAGATTTTAAAAACGGTTATACAAGGCAATGAAAGGGTGTTAAGGGCCCGTTTATCGGATGCGGCTTTTTTTTGGGAGAATGACCAGAAGAAGAGCTTAGAGACCTGTGTGAACGATCTTAAAACAGTTGTCTTTCAGGAGAAATTAGGAACCTATTTTGATAAGAAAGAAAGATTGCTCTCGCTCATTTCTTTTTTAAAAACCGAAGGAAAAATGGACGGTGCCCTTTCTCAAAAATTAATGCAAGCAGCAGAACTTTGTAAGGCCGATCTTGTCACCGGAATGGTGGGGGAATTCACAAGCCTTCAGGGAACGATTGGCGCTGAATATGCCTCGATTTCTGGAGAGGACCCTGAGATTGTCGAAGCCATTCGGGAGCATTATTTACCCCTATCTGGAACTGAGGGGGAATTGCCCAAGAGTCTTTTAGGCTCTTGGCTTTCATTTTTAGATAAACTGGATACGGTCATTTCTACTCATAAATTAGGTTTGATGCCTACAGGCTCTCAAGATCCTTATGGATTAAGAAGGCTCAGTTCTGGAATTTTGAGAATTCACACTGAGAAGGGATTTACATTTTCTTTGAATTCAATCCTTGAACAAGGATTACGCCAATTTCCCGTCAAGGATGTCTTAGTGGGACCCCTGCTCGATTTTTTTAAAGAACGACTTGAAAATCTTTTTCTTGCCCAAAATTTTGATCATCAGCTGGTGCGAGCGGTGCTCGAGGACCCCATCCTTATCCCTTCTTTAAAATCAAAAATTCTAAAGGCCTTGAGTCAAATTCAGAATCAATCTTTCTTTCAAGAAGCCCTCACCGTCGTTGAAAGAACAGGCCGGATTTTAAAAGGGCAAAAGATTGCTGAACGAGAAGTGAAGGAAGATGTTCTCAAAGAATCGGCCGAAATAGAGCTTTACAGGTCTTACAAATCAAATTATGGTAGCATCGTTCAACTCATTGAATCAGAAAAATTTGTTGAAGCGACCTCACTTTATGCACAAGTTTTTTCAAAACCTGTGCACGTTTTTTTTGATGAAGTTTTGGTCAATGCCCCTGAAGAGTCTTTAAAACAAAATCGGTCTGTCTTGTTAAAAAGGATTCATGAACTTTATTCAATGAGAATTACGGATATTTCAAAATTAGCAAAGATGAAGTAAGTGATACCACAACATTGTAAAAAAATGATGCAAAGTACATTGTACTTACGGGAGTGATGTCGATCAGCAAGTGATGTAAAAAATTTTAGGTGCTTAAATTTTAGCAAAGTGGTATTTTTATCTTCCACTTTTGTCTTTTAACTGTTTTTTATTTGCGGTTGTTTTTCCTAAAGGAGACCGAACAATGAATTTTTTATTTTTAGCAATGGCAAGTCCACAGGGGGGGCAGGGAAGTCCTTTTGCGTCGATGGTTCCCTTTTTACTGATTGTTCCTATTTTTTATTTTCTTCTCATTCGTCCTCAGCAGAAAAGGCAGAAACAATTTAAACAAATGGTTGCCCAGCTTAAAAAGGATGATCGTGTGGTGACCGCAGGCGGGATTCATGGCTTGGTTCTTTCGGTGAAAGAACATACCTTAACGCTTAAAATTGCCGACAATGTGAAAGTTGAAATTGACCGTTCCTCCATTGCACGTGTCCTGGGCGCGGAGACGGAGGTTGGAAAATAAAATGAAAAATTTGCGATGGCGCATTCCAATGGTTGTGCTGGTGGTTGCTTTTTTCGTTTGGAAGCTTTTCCCCATTGATAAAGCGGTTACTTTGGGTCTTGATCTTCAGGGAGGGATGCATGTCGTTTTAGAAGTCGATCTTGATAAAGCGGTTGAATTTGCAACGGATCGGATTGCCAATGATGTTCAAGGTCTCTTGGAAGGGAAGGACATTGCGGTTGATAAAATAGATCGGGAAGGTTTAGATAAGATTATTGTTCAATTCAAAAATTCTGAAAGCTCTTATCAAGCGTCGCAACTCATTAAGAAAAGTACGGAAGAAGTTGAAGTATCACAAGAAGAAGGGTTGGTACTGACTTTAACGCTTAAAGATAAAGCTAAAAATCAAATTACTCATCGAGCCCATACTCAGGCGCTGGAAGTCATTCGAAATCGAGTGGATAAATTTGGAGTGGCTGAGCCCTCCATCCAGCCTCAAGGCAAGGATCGGATTGTTGTTCAGCTTCCGGGAGCCAAAGATCTTGCCAGGGCTGAAAATCTTTTGCGTAAAACCGCTGTTTTAGAGTTTCGCATGGTGAGTGATGATCAAGCCAAGCTTCAAGAGGCCTTGAAAGGAACACCCCCTCCCGGATATGAGGTTCTCAATCAAGTAAAATATTCAGGAGGAAGTGAGTTTAAAATTCCTTTCCTTGTTAAAAAGAAGGCAGAACTCACTGGTGCAAGTCTTGTCGATGCAAAAGTCACCTTTGATCAAATGACTCAACCTCAAGTGTCCTTTACCTTGGATCATTCAGGGGCGAGTATTTTTGCTAAGGTGACCGAGCAGTTTCAGGGACGCAGACTAGGAATCGTTTTAGATAATGAAGTTCAGTCTGCTCCCGTTATTAAATCGATCATTCCTAATGGTCAAGGCGTGATTGAAGGCCAATTTACACCTGAAGAAGCCAGGGATTTGTGTGTTGTGTTAACTTCGGGTGCCCTTCCCGCTCCGGTAAAAATTATTATGGATGCTCGTGTCGGCCCTTCATTGGGGGCAGATTCTGTCAAAAAAGGGTTTATTGCAAATATTGCAGGACTCGCCCTTGTTCTCGTTTTTATGGTGGGATATTACTTTTTTTCTGGTTTTGTGGCTGTGATTGCTTTAATTCTAAATTTGGTGATGATTTTAGGAGCCATGGCGTTCTTTAAGGCAACCCTTTCTATGCCGGGTATTGCAGGTATGATTTTAACCATTGGTATGGCTGTTGATGCAAACGTTCTGATTTTTGAAAGAATACGTGAAGAAGTTGAGAGTGGTAAGAAAATACGAGCTGCGATTGCGGCTGGATATCATAAGGCTTTTTCCGCAATTTTGGATTCAAATTTGACGACCATCATTACAGCCGTTATTCTCTATAAATTTGGGACAGGACCTGTTAAAGGTTTTGCAGTTACGCTGACTATCGGTCTTTTGATCAGCATGTTTACGGCTATTGTGGTCACCCGTGTGATTTTTGATTTGGTCTCTCTCAATAAAAATTTTTCCTCTTTAAAAATGCTCAAATTATTTAGTCGCCCCAATATTGATTGGGTGGGGAAAAGGTTCTATGCCTATGTATTATCTTTAGCCATTATCCTTGGCGGGTGTGTGATGATGGGAATCAGGGGACATAGCATGCTAGGAAATGATTTTACAGGTGGAGATTTGATCCAACTTAAGTTTAGTCAGAATGTTGCGCTTGAAACCGTTCGGGAAAAATTATCCAAGCTTGGACTTGGAGATGCAACATTACAGCGCTTTGGAGGAGAAAATGAAATTTTAATCAAAACCAAATTTGAAGAGGGAAAGAAGATTCGAGATTTTCTTGGTCTGGAATTAAAAGGAGTTGAGGTTGAGGAAAGGCGCAGGGAAGAGGTGGGCCCTTCTATTGGAAAAGAAATCAAGATTAATGCCGTTTGGGCCTTGATTTTGTCTTTGATTGGAATCTTGATTTATGTCACTTATCGTTTTGAATTTGAATATGCCCTGGGTGCGATTATTGCCCTCATTCATGATGCCCTCGTTCCGCTTGCTTTTATCGCCTTTACAGGGCGAGAGCTTTCTGTAACCGTGGTTGCTGCTATTTTGACCATTATTGGTTATTCCGTAAACGACACGATCGTGATCTGTGACCGGATTCGTGAAAACAAAAGAATTCTTAAGAAAATCAGTCTGCCAGATCTTTTAAACTTGAGTCTTAATCAAACCCTTTCTAGAACCTGTTTGACTTCGTTGACCGTCCTCTTGGTGGTTCTTGCCCTTTTCTTTTTCGGGGGCGAGGTCATTAATGATTTTGCCTTTTGCATGCTTGTGGGAACGATCTCGGGAAGTTATTCCACCTTGTTTATCGCTGTTCCTGTTATTCTTGAATGGCAGAAGAAGTTTAGAAAGGCGAATGCTCAGATTTCGTCTGGGAAGGCCCCTTCCCCTCAGAAAGCCAAAAATAAGTGATAGGGATTGATTCTCTCTCTCTTCAGTGCTATCCTGATCCTCCAAAGGTAAAGGAATTTTTATGGATTTTGACTCCATTGAAAAAGCAATTCAGAATATTTGCCAAGGTAAGATGGTCGTGATGACCGATGATGAAGATCGAGAGAACGAGGGCGATCTTGTTATTGCGGCGGATTTTATCACACCCGAGGCCATTAATTTCATGGCCAAATTTGCTCGCGGTCTGATTTGTGTTCCGATGACGGGAAAGAGATTGGATGAGCTAGGATTACGACCCATGGTTGATTTATCTCGAGAGGCTCGAGAGACAGATTTTGCCATCTCAGTCGATGCTCATTTGGGAATTACGACTGGGATTTCTGCCCATGATCGAGCAAGAACCATTCAAGTCCTGGCGGGTCTTGCTTCGACTCGATCCGATCTTGTTTCTCCCGGTCATATTTTCCCGCTACGGGCTCGGGAAGGGGGTGTTCTGACACGGGCGGGTCACACCGAAGCGGCGGTCGATTTAGCCAAACTTGCAGGACTTTCCTCATCTGGGGTTATTTGTGAAATTATGAATGATGATGGAACCATGGCCCGCTTTGAGGATTTGGTTCGGTTTAAAAATGAACATCAGCTTACTTTTTGTAATATTGCCCAATTGATCGAATATCGCCGCAGAAATGAAAAATTGATTGAACGAGTGGCTGAGGCGACACTTCCAACCCGCTATGGCGATTTTCGAGTTCTTGTTTATCAATCTTTTATCGATCAAAAGAGTCACATTGCCCTTGTCAGAGGGGATATTGATCTTGATAAACCCTCTTTGGTTCGGGTTCATTCAGAATGCATTACGGGAGATGTTTTTGGTTCGTCCCGCTGCGATTGTGGCGATCAATTGGAACGCTCACTCTTGGCCATTTCCGAAGAAGGTCGTGGCGTTTTAGTGTACATGAGACAAGAGGGGCGAGGGATCGGCCTCATTAATAAGTTAAAGGCCTATCAACTTCAGGAAGGGGGTTTGGATACGGTAGAAGCCAATCAATCGTTGGGTCTTCCAGCTGATTTAAGGGAATATGGAACTGGAGCCCAAATTTTATTTGATCTGGGGGTTCGAAAAATTAAACTGTTAACGAATAATCCGAAGAAGGTTGTTGGCTTAGATGGCTTTGGCCTTGAAATTATAGAGCGGGTTGCGATTCCCCCATTGGTGAATGAACATAATCGAAATTATTTAAAAACCAAGCGAGATAAATTAGGGCATTTGCTTATTTTGGAAAATGAATAGAAAGACAGCTCGAAGCTCGAGGCTCGAAGCTCGAAGTAAAAGCAAAAACGGAAGAAGTATTTGCCTCGAGCCTCCAGCTTCGAGCCTCGAGCTGTCTTTTATAAAAAAGGAATTTTTGCTATGCCTGTCCAACAAGTGAAAGGTGATTTCATCTCGCGGGGTAAAAAATACGCGATTATTGTGAGTCGCTTTAATGAGTTTATTACTTCTAAACTTTTAGAGGGTGCTCTAGATGCCCTCTTGAGGCATGGAGCGAAAGAAAGCGAGGTTCGCGTTTTTTGGACTCCTGGCTCATTTGAAACACCGATGGTCACGGATCGATTGATCAAATCAAAAAAATATGATGCCCTGATTTGCTTGGGGGCCATTATCAGAGGAGCAACCCCTCATTTTGATATTGTATGTGATGCGGCTTCGAAAAATATTTCTGGGCTTTCCCTGACGTCAGGGATTCCGGTTATTTTTGGAATCATTACGGCAGAAAATTTGGAACAGGCCATTGAAAGGGCTGGAGGTAAATTAGGGAATCGGGGTTGGGATGCAGCCCTGGCGGCCATTGAGATGGCCAATCTCTATGATCAGTGTTAGTGAGTTCTAGGGGGATGAGCGAGTGTTCATCATCCAAGTTTATATCAAAAATCAAAATGCAAATATCAAAATGACATATTAAAATCCAAAATTTCTAGTGCTATTGCAGGGGAGATATTTTACATTGTCATTTTGGTTTTTGATGTTTGATTTTTGGATTTTCGTCATTGTTCTTTCTCAATGTGAGGTATTGTTTTGGGTACTCGGCGTACGGCCAGGGAACAAGCTCTTCAAATTCTCTTTCAACTTGAATTAAATCCCCAAGTGCTCGAAGAGGCTTTTGATTCATTTTGGGTGGAACAGCGTGCCTCTAAAGATACTCAGGCCTTTGCACGATTCCTTGCTCAAGGGACCTTTGAAAAAAAACAAGAAATCGATGAAATGATTAGGCTTGCGGTGACAAACTGGGATATGGATCGTTTGAGTGTTATCGACCGGAATATTCTTCGCGTAGGTGTTTTCGAAATGATTTTTCTTCCTCAAGGTGTGTCTGATTTTTCACCCATCCCTCATGCTGTAACGATCAATGAATGGGTTGAAATAGCAAAGAAATACAGTGCTCCTGAATCTGGTAAATTTGTGAATGGTGTTTTAGATGAAGTTCGAAAAAGATTCTTGCTAAGGAGCCGACCTCAATGAATACAGATAAAGCCATAGATCTTCATTTGCATACCTTGGCTTCTGATGGGACTTCGACGGCGACTGAGGTTGTAGAGAGGGCAAGGCATTTTCGGATTGATGCGATTGCCATGACCGATCATGATTCCGTAGAATCAATAGATGAAGCAAGGTGGATGGGAGAGAAGTTGGGGATTGAAATTATTTCGGGGATTGAGCTCAGTGCCTATCATGGAGAAAGTGAGCTTCATATTCTGGGATATTTTTTTGATGATAAAGATTTGGAATTTTGCAAAGCGTTAAAAAAATTTTGTGAGGAACGGGAAAAAAGAATTCACCAAATTGTTGAAAAGCTCACGAAAGCGGGAGTCCGTATCACCCTTGAGGATGTTACAAAACTTTCAGGTGAAGGGGCGCCTGGAAGGCTTCATGTGGCTCGGGCGCTTGTAGAAAAGAGGATTGTCACCGATACTCGGGAAGCCTTTAGGCGGTTTTTGTCCTATGGAAAGCCTGCCTATGTTGAGAAAGAAAAAATTTCTACTCAGGAAGCGATTCAAATGCTTAAGGTCATTGGTGGGGTGCCTGTTTTAGCCCATCCTGGGCTTCTTCATCGGGATGATCTCATCCCTCAACTGGTTCGTGAAGGCTTAATGGGGCTTGAGGTTTATCACACTGAACATTCACAAAATGCAATTGAGCATTATAAAGAACTCACTCAGGTTCATCGGCTCGTGATGACAGGGGGCTCAGATTGCCATGGAGAGGCCAAGGGAAAATTTTTGATTGGGAAAAATAGGATTCCATACCATTTGTTAGAACCCTTAAGAAAAGCGCATGAATCAATCATGAAAATTCAAACATCAAAATGACATATTAAAATTTAAAATGTCTCCCTTGCAATAACACTAGAAATTTTGAATTTTAATGTGTCATTTTGATGTTTGATGTTTGATTTTTGGATTTTCAGAGTTATTTTCTATGCCAAAAAATCCCAAAATTTCCAGTGATGATTTTTTCATGCGCTTGGCCATTCAGTTGGCTAAAAGAGGAGTGGGAGCGGTCAGTCCTAATCCTCCTGTCGGGGCTCTCGTTGTTAAAAATAATCGACAGATTGCATTGGGATATCACGCAAAATTTGGCGGGCCTCATGCAGAGGTGATGGCCTTAAAAAAGGCAGGGAAAGAGGCCCAGGGCGGGACGCTCTATGTCACCCTTGAACCTTGTTCGACCTTTGGAAAAACACCTCCTTGTATCAATGCCATTTTAGCTTCAGAAATTAAACGAGTTGTGGTAGGATGCATTGATCCAAATCCTCTTCATAAAAAACAAGGAATACGGCTGTTAAAAAAAGCGGGTGTTGAGGTGACGACGGGTATTTTAGAAGATGAATGTCACTCGCTCATTAAACCCTTTCAGAAATGGATGACTCAAAAACTTCCTTATTGTGTGGTGAAATCGGCTCTTTCTTTGGATGGAAAAATTGCGACTCCCTCCTATGAATCTCAATGGATTACAGGAAAAGAGGCCCGTAAATTTTCTTACGAGTTGCGTAGAATGAGCGATGGAATCATCGTAGGTATTAACACGGTTCTTCGTGATGATCCTCGACTCACCTTGCATCAGAGAGGGAAGAGAGATCCTTTTAAAATTGTGGTAGATAGCTCTGCCAGAATTCCACTTCATTCAAAACTTGTTTCAAAATATGCCTCAAAAGTCATTCTTGCGACAACCTCCTTAGCTCCAGCAAAAAAAATGAACACTCTGAAGAAACGAGGAATACAAATCGTCCAGACTTCATCGATGGAAGGGAAGGTTCACTTGCGAGAATTATTTGTTGAGTTAGGGAAAAGGGGAATCATTTCTCTTCTTGTAGAAGGGGGAGGGACTTTGGCCGCCAGTATTTTTGAGAATAAATTGGCCGATCGTATTGTTTTTTTCTATGCCCCTCTTTTAATTGGAGGAAGTCATGCGCCTACTCCATTTCATGGGAAGGGAGTCTCAAAACTAAGCGATGCGTTGAAGATCATTCACACGAAAATGTTTAAAGTAGGAGATGATTTTGTCATTGAAGGGGATGTGAGTTATAAAAATTCAAAAATCAAAATGTAAAAATCAAAAATTTTTGTATTTCAAATGGGATACTATTTTTTGTAGCCATGAGATGAAAGGTAATATTAAAATTCCTAATCGGACCACGTTAAGGGCTGTGAAAGATGTGCAGAAAAAACGTGGATTGACCCGTGCCAGAGATGCCGAAGACATGTTTAAGTAGAAGGGTAAGCCATGTTTAGTGGTATTATTGAAAAAATGGGAAAATTCATTCAAATCGATTCTTCGAGAGAGAAGAGGCGTCTAGAAATTGGACTAGAGGATAACTGGAAAGATCTAAAAATTTCCGAAAGTGTTTGTGTGAATGGGATTTGTTTAACCGCTATAGAGATCAAGGATTCAAAAATTTCGTTTGATGTTTTAGATGAGACTTATCAAAAGACAAATTTAAAATTTCTTCAGTCAGGCGATTTTCTAAATTTGGAAAGAGCGCTGCGTGTTGGGGATCGATTAGGCGGTCATTTTGTGACGGGACATATCGATGGGGTGGGAAGAATAATCGATATCATAGAACGATCAAGCGAAGAAACTTTTTTAATGAAATTTCCAGAGGATTTAAGTCCCTATATTGTCCCTAAAGGCTCGATTGCTGTAGATGGGGTGAGTTTAACAATGGGTAAGGTTGACAAAAATGTTTTTGAAGTACATTTGATCCCTTATACTTTAACTCATACGAATTTAGGCGAAAAATGCAAAGACAATATCGTCAATTTGGAGGTAGATATTTTAGCTCGATATGTTCTGGGTGTTAGAAAAAAAACCAAATTCACAAACGGGAGGAAGTTGCGGATATGGAAGAGGTAAGACGTATAGGACCCGACAAGGGTGGACACTGGGAGACGGACAAAACATGAGGCAGAGGAACGTAAAAAAAGGGGGGGATGTCAACATGTTCATCAAAATATCAAGATTATGGGTTATTTTTAGCTGTATCGCTTGTGCATCAGCACTTGGGGATCTTCCCCAGAAGCTTAACTATCAAGGCAAACTCACAGACCTAAGCGGTATCGGGGTTGAAGACGGGAGTTACGCCATGAAATTCGCGTTATATGACGGTGAAACAAGCGGCACTCTTCTCTGGGAAGAAGAATGGTCGAGCGATGTAGCCACTGAAAAGGTGAAAGTCACAGACAGTGTATTTAATGTGCTTCTGGGTAGCTTTGTATCTTTAGAAGGCATTGATTTTGATAAAACTTACTGGCTCCAGATCAGCATTTATCATATAGACACAAGTTCCTGGGAAACATTCTCACCGAGGGGAGAACTTGCGAGTGTCCCTTACGCCTTGAGTGCAGCCAAGGTGGTAGAAGGATCTATAGATAACACATCACTAGCTGCCAATGCGGTAACCGAGGACAAGATTCTCGATGAAGCGATCACAGACGACAAAATCGCAACATCCGGCATATCGGCCGAAAAGATTACATCGGGTCTGATAGACACAAGCCACATCAACTGGGCCTCACCGGGTGATATTGGAAGCACAATGCCTTCCAACGGATATTTTGAAACATTAAACGTGAATGGAACCGTCACGGCCACGGCCTTTATAGGGGACGGGTCAGGATTGACAGGTCTTACAGAGGAAAGCTGTTATTGGACGCAAAGCGGCAGTGACATTTATTACAACTCTGGCAATGTCGGGATTGGCACCACAGCACCGGGTGCAGACTTAACCGTCAATGGCAACACATTTTTATTAGGCGGAGAAGTGATTGATGGTGTCTACGACCCAGAGGATCGTGTGATTGAAGTTCAAGCTTATGATGGCGCAGCCTATATAAATCTGAAAGGGAAGAATGGCAATTTTGTTTTGGCTTCCACTGACTATGGTGAAGGATCCAATGGATTTTATTCTTCCCAGTGGCCCATGGTCTTCTACACCGCAGGCAGTGCTGACTCGCAATCTCAAGAACGGATGCGCATTACCAATGAGGGGTATGTCGGGATTGGAACGACGAATCCGGGATCTCTGCTCGATCTTTCCCATAGCTCTGGCCAAAGCAAGATCACGATGCGAAGTGAGGCAGATGCTGGCGCTGTGATCGCCTTTGAACGGTATGGCTCAGATGGAAATTTCTTTTTCATCGAGACGGGTGCAGCAAATAATGACAACATGGCCATACATCGTGGGAGTTCTCCTTATGCAGATTTTGTTGTCAGCGGTAATGGATATGTGGGGATTGGGACGACCAGTCCGAGCAAACCTCTCACTATTAATGCGGGTACGAATGATGCACTGTTTCTATTAAGTGATAGCAGTAACGATTGGTACGTGGGACCTAATGTTTCGGTGGCAGGCTTTGGTATTTACGACGCAACGAGGGGAAGCAGCGCCTTACAGATTGATCTGGCCGGAAATATTGGGATTGGGACGACGAGTCCAGGGGCAAAGTTGGATGTCAATGGCACAGTGAAGGCTACGTCCTTTGTAGGAGATGGTTCAGGATTGACAGGCATCAGCAGCTATTGGACGCAAAGCGGCAATGATATTTATTACAATTCTGGCAATGTGGGGATTGGGACTCCGGGTCCGGGCTATACGCTGACAGTGGCAGGGACAAGTTATGCGGAGAATTATTACCTTGAAAATACCTCTGGAGCGAGTGGGGGTGTCATGAGGTTGGATGGGAACGCAGACTATTTGCATTTATGGAGCAATGTAAATACGGGCGTGCGCATCGGTAACGATGTTGAAGGGACCTTTGCTCAATTTAGCCCAGCAGAAGACACGAGTTATATTCTTGGGAATGTGGGGATTGGGACGACCAGTCCATCAACGAATCTGGACATTGTGAGGGACAGTGGACAAACAGGCCTTAGGCTGCGAAGCAATTCAGACAGTGGGGCAATTTTAACTTTTGAACGCTATACAAAGGATCAACAATACTTCTTCATTGAGACAGGGGCCGCTGGCAATGATGCCCTGTCCATCCACCGTGATGTATCCCCTTATGCAGATCTTGTTGTTGGCAGTAATGGGTATGTGGGGATAGGGACGACCAGTCCATCAGCAAAATTGCATGTGAATGGCGATGTGAATATCGGAGGTGAACTTGCCTTTCCTGATCCAAGTTTAAGTGATCATGGGGATTCTAATACTCAAGGCACGATTGCATGGTATCTTTCTCAGATGTCTTCAAGTGGGGGCACTATTTTTCTTCAGCCCGGTGAATACACGATCAATCGCTCTCTGGAACTTCATTCTAAAATCACCATCAGGGGTTCTGGATCGAATTCAGTCATTGTGGCGGGGGACAGTCTCACGAGCGACATGATCAGGAACGAAAACGCGACAACAGAGACGTCTGGAACGACTGTGAACAATGTTCTTCTTGAGAACTTTTCCATACGAGGAAGCACAAGCGTGGACATTTGTGGCATTTTGTTCAACGCAGACGATAGCGATAGATGTAAAAATATAACCATTCGGGGAGTCAAAGTAACTTCCTGCGGCAATCACGGTATTCACCCCAAAGGCATTGACGGTTTAATCATCAGTGACGTTTTTTTGGATGGCAATGGGGATTTGCCATCCACAGAGCATAACATTTATCTGAGAAGAGTGGACAACGCTGTTATTACGAATGTGGTTTCAAGCAATGCAGCCGGGAATGGATTTAATGCCCATGATGTGGAAGGGGTGTGTCTGAGCAATGTGGTCGCAAGATCCAACGGAAGAAGAGGAATTCGTTTTGCGAATTCTAAGAGTATTACCATTAACTCATGTTCGGTCATTGAAAACGGTACAGATGCCAGTGCTTCAGGGAATGAGAGGGCGGGGATCATACTTGTGAATGACGGTAGTGATAATGAAGATGTCACCATCACAGGTTGTGTCATCAAGCAAAATGGGACTTATGGCATTGAATTGGCAGGTGTTGACAGGATTTCAATCAATGGATGTTCGATTTATAA
Source organism: Chlamydiota bacterium (assembly GCA_016178055.1). Classification (NCBI taxonomy): domain Bacteria; kingdom Pseudomonadati; phylum Chlamydiota; species Chlamydiota bacterium. Next base: position 23,687 of record JACOUC010000007.1, read on the forward strand.
CAATGGAGGTTATGGGATTCACAGAACAGGATCTTCCGAAGAAGTCATTGTGGGGAATAATATTCTGGATAATGATGCGGGTGCAACAAACAGCGCTGAAAGTTTTGACCTTTATACTGGGTTTAATAATACCGAGTGAAGGACATGAATCCTATCAGCAAATTAATAGGTTCAGCAGAGTCACAAAGGGTGGAGTGGAAGGAGTCTCTTTCCAGAAGTAGAGAGATTACAGAGACAGCCTGTGCTTTTGCGAATACCGAAGGTGGACGGGTCTTCGTTGGCGTTTCACCCGAAGGCAAGATGCTTGGCGTTCAAGTGGGTAAGGGTACCCTTGAAGAATTGGTTAACGAGATTGCCCAGAATACAGATCCGAAATTGCACCCAAGGCTGTCGGTTCAGAAAATCGCTCAAAAAGAAGTGATTGTCATTGACGTAAAAGAGTCCCATGACCATCTGGTCTTAGCGTTTGGCCGTCCCTATCAGCGTGTGGGGCGTTCTACCGTAAGGATGACCAAGGATGAGTACGAAGGATTGATTTTGGATAAATATAAAGACAA
>JACOUC010000008.1 GCA_016178055.1 Chlamydiota bacterium
AAAATGCGGTTGATCAAGCAGAGTCGGGAGATACCCTTCGTGTTAAACCAGGTGTTTATGAAGGGCCGATCCACGTTAAGAAATCGATTCGTTTAATAGGAGAAGCTTTTCCTATCATAGACGGACAGGGGAAGGGAAGCGTGGTTTATTTAGAAGCCGAAAATATTTTGTTCAAAGGATTTGTGGTGCGAAACACCGGAGATGTTTTATCCACGGAAGATACAGGGTTGTGGGCCACGGGGAAAGGGATTCAAATCGAAGACAATCGGTTTGAAAATGTACTTTTTGGGATTTATTTAAAGCAGGCCCCGTTTGGTGTGGTTCGAAATAATTCTTTAATCAGTAAACCTTTGGACATTGCGCGAAGAGGGGATCTCATTCGCGTTTGGTACAGCGATAACGTTTTAATCGAAAAGAATTTTGCGACGCAGGGACGCGATGTGGTTCTTTGGTTTTCAAAAAATATGCGAGTTTTGAGCAATGAGTTTCAAGAGAGCCGTTATGGTTTGCATTTTATGTATTGTCAGGAAGCCATTGTGGAACGTAACAAGCTTTCTCGTAATTCTGTTGGCGCCTATTTGATGTACAGTGCGGGACTACAATTGAAAGAAAATATTCTCATCAACAATCGAGGCCCCAGTGGCTATGGAATCGGATTTAAAGACATGGATGGAGCCGTGATCGAGAAAAACAGTGTGGTGGGCAATCGCGTCGGTTTTTTTCTGGATTCCTGTGCGAAGGGTTTATTTCAAAATAACACCATCGCCTTGAATGATATTGGAATGCAAGTGATTCCAACGGCGAGTCATAATCAATTTTCTAAAAATAATTTTATAGAGAATGGAGAACAAATTCTTTTGGATGGTTCGAGTTCCCATACGGTTAATGATTGGAATCACAATCATTGGAGTGATTATCGAGGTTTTGACGCCAATCAAGATGGTGTGGGAGATGTAGCGTACCGTCCCATGAAATTGTTTGAAAGAATGGTGGATCGGTTTCATGCCTTAAAGGTTTTTTATGGAAGTCCTTCCGTGGTTGCCATTGATTTTGCTGCAAACACCTTTCCTGTTTTTGCTCCCACTCCCAAGTTTGTAGATGAATTTCCTCTCATGCAGCCTTTTGAATTTAATGTGTTGGAGCCAGCCCCCTCCCATTTTTTGCCGTGGGTTCTTTTATCTGTTCTTTTTTTTCTTCCGATGGTTGGTTTTTGGGGGAGGTTTTCAGAGAATAAAAAGAGAGGTGTAAACGATGTTTCTTCAAGCTTTTTAAAAACGTCTGCACAGGGTGTGATACAGATTCAGGGGTTAACAAAGAAATTTGGAAAACTGAAAGCGCTCTGTGATCTAAATTTAGAAGTGTATTCAGGGGAGGTGGTCGCTCTTTGGGGCGCCAATGGCGCAGGGAAGACGACACTGCTTCGATGTTTGCTAGGGATGATTCCCTGCAAGGGAGAAATGCAAGTTCTGGGGATGGATGTTCGAAAGAATCCGAAGCTTGTTCGTCGTTCAATAGGATATGTTCCTCAAGAGACGCGCTTACATTTAGATTATTCCACTTTAGAAACGGCTCGTTTTTATGCTCGACTCCGTAGAGTTTCTCTTGAGCGTGTAAACAGTTTACTTCAAGAATGGGGATTGGAAGAAGTTAAAAATAAACTCGTTCAAAATTTATCAGGAGGGATGCGTCAAAAGCTATCCCTGTTGATTGCGCTTCTTTCGGACCCTCCCATTCTTTTTCTAGATGAGCCGACCACTCATTTGGATACAAGAACACGGGGGGAGTTTCTAATGACTCTTCAAAAACTTAAAAGTAAGGGGAAGACCTTGATTTTTTGTTCACATCGTTTTGCCGAAATTTCTCAAATGGCAGATCGAGTTATCGTTTTAAAAGAAGGTGTTAAAAAAATGGATGGGAAACCTCAAGAGCTAAAAATGGATCTTGATTTGGATGCTGAAATAAACTCGGTTCTGGAGAATGGGAGTTTTTATGATCAGTGTTCGTAATATGGGCATATTGATGCAAAAAGAGTTGGTAGATGTGAGGCACAATCGGTGGTTTGTTGTGATCGCCATTCTGTTTGCCTTGCTGTCTCTTTCCCTAAGCCTTCTAGGTCTTTCAGGGTTAGGTACGGTCGGGATTACAGGTTTTGGAAGAACGGCTGCGAGCCTTCTAAATCTGGTGCTTTTAATTGTCCCTTTGATGGGATTATTGCTAGGCGCGATGAGTCTGGTAGGTGAAAAAGAGCAGGGGACTTTATTGACCTTGTTGGCTCAACCGGTCACGCTTTCAGAAATTCTATTGGGAAAATTTTTCGGAGGAAGCCTTTCTATTTTGATTGCCATTCTTCTGGGTTTTGGGGCGAGCGGTCTTGTGATTGGGCGCTATGCGGGAACTGAGCAAATAGTGGATTATCTCATTTTAGTTGGATTTACCGTTCTTTTAGGATGGACTTTTCTGAGTATAGGATTCTTTATTTCGATGTGGGCAAAGCGACATACGATGGCGCTTGGACTGGCCCTTCTCTTTTGGTTCTTCTTTATTTTCTTAAGTGATTTAGGATTAATCGGAACAACTCTTGTTTTAAAATTATCTCCTGGGCAGATGTTGGGACTTATTCTTGTTAATCCGGTGCAATCCTTTAAATTGGCGGTTGCAGGTTCACTCCAAAAAAGCTTGGAATCTTTTGGATCGGTGGGGATGTACGCAGTGCAAGTTTTTGGAAATGGGTTGACAATCTTTTTAAGCGGCATTTTGGTTCTGTGGCTTGTGATTCCACTTTTATTAAGTTGGATTTTTTTTAGATCAAGGTGTGTGGACTGATGAAAAAAGTAGAATTTATTTTTCTTTTTAGGCATATGCACTTGATTCTCCTAGTAGTCGCCCGATTCATCGGGCAATCCATGCAAGGGGCACACGGCTGCCCCATAAATGGGGCGACTACAAATTCTTACTATCTGAGGGGAATCAAGTGCATATAGAGGAAGGCGAAATCTTGAAATTTGATGACATTGGGTGTATGGCCCTTTTCGAGAAAAAGAATCAGCCTAAAATAGAAGAGGCCTGGGTTCATGAGGGTCTAAGGCGAGGATGGATTGAGAGATCGAAGGCTTATTATGTTTTTGATCCAGCACTGACAACTCCGATGGGATCGCAGTTGATCGCCTTGGGGAGCAAGGAGTCATTACAAGAGTACTTAAAAAAGAATGATACAAGCCAAATAGGCTTTGGCGAGATAGATGAATTTTTAAAGAAAAAATGAATGAATAAGGAGGAAAAATGAAGAAGCCAAATCGTTATGGAGTATTATTTTTATTGTCGATGATAGGAATGTGGATTTCCTCAGTCGAGGGAGCAACTTTGACAGGAAAGGTGGCTTATGAAGGAGAAATTCCAAAGCCTAAACCGGTTAGTTTTGGAGCTGAAAAACAGTGTGCTGATATGCACAAAGACAAACAACCTCCCATGGTTGAAGATATTGTTATTAATTCTGACCAGACTATCAAATGGGCCTTGGTCTATGTGAAAGAGGGGGTGAAAGGAGAATTTAAAGCGCCTCAAGAGTCTGTTTTTATTGATCAAAAGGGATGTGTTTTTTCTCCCCATGTAGCAGCGGCAATGGTGGGACAAAAGGTTGCATTTCAGAATGATGATGCAGTGCTTCATAATATAAGGTCCAACAGCAAGATTAATACCCCTTTTAACATTGCGCAGCCCTTTCAGGGGATTGTCAAAAGGAATGATTCAAGGAATGTCCTCAAATTGAGGAGAATCACGTCTTATGATGTTCTTGGTAACGGATAACCAGAAAAGTAATGATTGAGAAAATGATCAGTGCTAAGGCAGTTATCATGGTTTTTCCAGCTCCTCTTTTGTCGGCTGTACCCAAACACCAAAGAGTAATAACAAGAAGGGCGAAACCAAAATGATGACTCTTGGTGCCCAGGTAAATTTGGCGAAGAACTCACTCGCAAAGGCCGCCGCAACCGCGATCTTAGCCAAATCGAGAACTGTTTTCGACAACGCTTCCTTTCGCTTAGTATCCATACCTGACTCCAGGCTATACCAAATTACGGGTCTTGTCAACAGAGGTGCGTTCATCAAAATATGATTTGAATCATCAATAAGTTCCTTAAAATTTCGTAGAATTTTCTGTGGAAAAATGGAGGCATATTGAACCAGCGCCCACAACTTCGCATGGTTTTTTGGGAGTTAACAGCAGGCTGTAATCTGGCTTGTATTCATTGCCGACGGTTGGATGTTTCTAAAGAACTCTCGAAGAGAGATCTTTCCCATGAGGACTCTCTGGAGGTTATTCGCCAGATTGCGAGTCTAGGTCCCTCTATTCTCGTCTTATCCGGAGGAGAACCTTTGATGCGGCCGGATGTTTTTGATTTGGCCCGTTTTGCGCGAGCAAATGGACTTGAGGTGGCCTTGGCGACCAATGGGACCTTGGTGAATGGGGAGGTGGCTGAAAAAATTCATCAGAGTGGAATACGCCGGGTCGCTATCAGCCTAGATGGTCCTTCTGCCCACGTGCATGACGCGTTTCGCAAAGAGGAGGGAGCATTTGAGCGGGCTTTGAATGGGTGCAGGGAATTAAAAAAAGCGGGGGTGAGTCTCCAAATTAACACGACCTTGACTCAGCACAATGAGGCCCTTTGTGACGAGATATATCAGCTCGCTTTAAATTTGGGAGCGGATGCCTTTCATTTGTTTATGCTGGTTCCAGTGGGATGTGGTCTTCAAATTGCCCAGACGCATCAGGTGAATGCCGAGAAGTATGAAGAAATCTTGATGTGGCTTTATCAAAAATCTTTGGAGGGGAAAATACATGTGAGGGCTACTTGTGCACCTCATTATTTTAGAATTATTCGCCAGCGTGCTATCAAAGAAAAAAGAACATTGACCTATGCTCAAAAAGGAATGCACGCGATGACGCGCGGGTGCTTGGCCGGAAGTTCTATCTCGTTTGTCTCACATCAGGGAGATGTTTTTCCCTGTGGCTATTTGCCGGTTTCTGCAGGGAAAGTTCCGGAAACTTCTTTTGATGAGATTTGGAATACATCATCGGTGTTTCAAACCTTGCGTGATCCATCGCTTTTAGAAGGTAAATGCGGTATATGCGAATTTAAAAAGGTATGCATGGGGTGTCGTGCACGGGCATTTTATAAAACAGGAAATTTTATGCAGGAAGAACCTTTTTGTGCTTATAGT
>JACOUC010000009.1 GCA_016178055.1 Chlamydiota bacterium
AGTTCTACAACAGCAGCAAAAGTTGTTAAGGCAAGGGTATGGTTGAAGCGCAGTACTGCTATGGGTAAGAACGATAAGAATGAGGCAGATTTTGATGATGTCACTTTTAAATTAAATTGTAAGTAATTCGAGGTGATGTCTGGTGTTTTTTAAAGAGAGGAGGACGAAAGTCCTCCTCTCTTTTTCTAAATGTGCGAAAAATTATTGACACTACCTTATAACCTTCTTTATCTCCTCTTGCTCCTCTGTTCCAATTTTGTTATTTTCTCACCGTGAAAAGAATCATGACCATTGCGACTGGAACAGAGCTCATGCTGGGTTCAACCCGGGATGAGGATTTTGTTTTCATGGCATCTCGACTTGCTGAAAAAGGGTGTCCCATCTATCGTCATTACGTGGTGGGGGATGATCTTAAAAGTTTAAAAACCGTTTTTTCTGAGGCCCTTTTTCATGGAGATATTGTTATTCTTTCCGGGGGATTGGGACCTACCACGGATGATTTGACACGGGCGATGGCATCAGAAGTTTTGAATCGATCCTTAAAAATAAATCATCAAGTTCTGCAAGCAATTGAGGAAAAATTTCGCTTGCGTCATTTAGAACTTCCTGAATGTAGTCGCGAGCAAGCCCTGATTTTAGAAGGAGCCGAGGTTATTCCTAATTTTGTAGGGACAGCTCCTGGGATGTATCTCAAGGATCAAGATAAAGATATTTTTTTCCTTCCTGGCCCTCCTTATGAATTAAAACCTATGTTTGATAAAAATGTATTGCCTAAAATTCTTTCCATTTGCCAGACGCGTATGAAGAGTTTTACTGTCAAAACTTTTGGTGTTCTTGAGTCCAGTGTGCAAACTTGGATGAGTGAACTTTTTAAGAGTGAACCTGCTTTTTTAAAAAGCCTAGGTTATACCTCGTCTCCTGAAGGCGTTTCAGTAAGGGTTTTGGAGGGGGAGGACCGATGGAAGGAGATTCAACTTTTAGTAGAGAAACTTAAAAAAAGATTAGGGCCGTGGACTTATGGTCAAGATCAGGAAACTTTACCTAGGGTGGTCGCAAAACTTTTGAGAGAGGAAAAGAAGACGCTTGCGATTGCAGAGTCCTGTACGGGTGGCTTGATGGCAGAACGCTTGACTCAGATTCCCGGTATCTCTGAGGTTTTTAAATTAGGCGTGGTGACTTATTCTAATGATGCCAAGATGAATTTAATAGGTGTTTCAAAAGAAAATTTAGAGAGATGGGGAGCGGTGAGCGAAGCTGTTGTTTTGGAAATGGCTCAGGGTGTAAGAGAGAAGGGTTATACAGATCTGGGGCTTTCCATAACGGGTGTTGCTGGGCCTGACGGAGGGACATCAGAAAAACCGGTGGGTTTGGTGTGGATTGGAATGAGTGATGGAGTGAAATCTTTCGCTCAATCATATCAATTTTTTGGGGATCGCCCGACCATTCAGTTTAAAGCCTCTCAGGCGGCATTTGATTTGCTAAGGCGTTCATTGGCATAATAAATTAAAATCCAAAAATCAAAATGCAAAATGACATATTAAAATTCAAAATTTCTAATGCTATTGCAAGGAAGACATTTTAAGTTTTACATTGTCATTTTGATTTTTGATATTTGATTTTTGATATTCAAATATGAGACTTTTTATTGCAATTGAGCTTCCTCAAACACTTCAGAATGAAATTGCCCACTTCATCGAACCTTTAAGAAAACAGGTGAGGGGTGCTCGATGGATTCCTTTACAAAATTTGCATCTGACCCTTAAATTCCTGGGTGAAGTCCCCGAGATAGATATTTTGAAAATTAAAAACTGCATGGAGGAGGTGATTCGAGAAGAAAATTTTCAACCTTTTAAACTTCAATTTTCAAAAATCGGAGGTTTCCCTACCTTAAAATCTCCTCGAGTGATTTGGCTTGGTGTTTCAATTGGAGAAGAAGTTTTATCAAAAATCACCTCTTCTTTAGAAGGTTCGCTAGAGTTATTGGGATATCCTAAAAAGGATCGTCCTTATCAAGCTCATTTGAGTTTGGGAAAGGTCAAAGATCCCAAGCAATTTTGGGGTGTAGAAAAGTTTGAGTTGATCCATAAAACAAGCTTTGCTGGCTTTTCGGTGGGTGTGATATCATTGCTGCAAAGTTTTTTGGGCCGGGATGGGGCGAGTTACGAGAAGGTTTACGAAGTGAAATTATAAAAAGGAGCACTTATCATGCCAGAATCAGCCACGCTTCAAGAGAAACAAGAGAAACAGGAGAAAAAAGAATTAATTCAGAAAGAGAAGGACTTGGGAAGAGAGAAGGCGTTAGATGTAGCTCTTTCCCAGATCGAAAAACAATTTGGGCAGGGCGCCATTATGCGTTTGGGGAGAGATCATCCCATTTTTCCTATTGCAGCCATTTCGACTGGAGCCCTGACTTTGGACATTGCTCTTGGGATTGGTGGAGTGCCTCGGGGGCGTGTGGTAGAAATTTTTGGACCTGAATCCTCTGGAAAAACGACGCTGGCACTTCAGATCATTGCGAATGCCCAGAGGGCAGGAGGAAAAGCGGCTTTTATTGACGCGGAGCATGCCCTGGATTCTGGCTATGCGAAAGTGTTAGGGGTTGACATTGAGAATTTGCTTATTTCTCAACCGGATTGTGGTGAAGATGCCTTGAATATTGCAGAGGTTTTGGTTCGGTCTAATGCCTTGGACGTTGTGGTCGTTGATTCCGTTGCAGCGCTGGTTCCTCGAGCAGAGATTGAAGGGGATATTGGTGATCAGCACATGGGGCTTCAAGCCCGGCTCATGAGCCAAGCCCTTCGAAAATTAACGGGCTCCATCAGTAAATCGAGAACCTGTGCCATTTTTATTAATCAAATTCGTGAAAAAATTGGAGTTATGTTTGGAAGTCCAGAAACAACCCCTGGAGGACGGGCTCTAAAGTTCTATTCTTCAGTCAGGCTTGATATCAGGCGGATCGGAGCGATTAAAGATCCCAAAGGAGTGGTCGTTGGAAATCAGGTGAATGTGAAGGTGGTCAAAAATAAAGTAGCGCCCCCTTTTAGAGAAGGAGCCTTTGATATTCTTTTTGGGGAAGGAATTTCAAAGGAAGGATCTGTGGTGGATATGGGAGTGGCGCTCGGGGTTATTGAAAAGAAGGGATCTTGGTTCACCTATAAGAATGACAAATTAGGGCAGGGAAGAGAACAAGCCCGAGACTTTTTAAAGAGGGAAAAGGCTGTAATGCAGCAGATTGTGAAGGAAGTGAAAGAGAAGGCGGGCTTGAGGAGTTAAAGACAGTTTAACCCTGTCATTCGACAGGGTAAAAGTTTAAGGTTCAAAGATAAAAGTTAAAAGAGTTAAAATTTTTTATAACTCCTAACTCTCTAACTTTTCTTCTAAATTCATGCTATGAAAAGAAATATCTTAATTACCATTTTATTATTTTTTATTTCGCTGCCACTACGGGCTTCTCCCTTAGGGGATTTGGAGAATGCTTTTGCCGAGGTGGCTGAAAAGGTAGGGCCTGCGGTGGTCAGTATCAGCACGGTTCAGACCTATCGGTTGGGGACGGGCTATCTTGTAGAGCCTTATGAACTTCCGGATCAGACGTTTAATGATTTTATCAGCCGGTATTTTATGGTTTCCCCTGAAACCGAACTTCATAAATATGGTTTGGGTTCTGGAATCATTGTGAAGGAAACGGGTGAGATTTTAACCAATCGCCATGTTGTTCAGGGAGCCAGTGAAATTGATGTTACGCTATCCGATGGTCGGAAGTTTAAAGCGACTGTTAAGGGATCAGATTCTCGATCGGACTTGGCCATTCTTAAGATTGAAGCGGATCACTTAACCCCCGCTCAATTAGGGAATTCGTCTTCCGTTAAAACAGGAGAGTGGGTGGTTGCGATTGGTAATCCCTTCGGTTTTTTACTTAAGGATAATCAACCGACGGTGACTGTGGGTGTGATCAGTGCAACGCACCGAAAACTTCCAGAAGCGGGTTTAGGACAAGGTCCTTATTATTTTGATTTGATTCAGACGGACGCCGCGATTAATCCAGGAAATAGTGGAGGGCCTCTTGTCAATTTAAAGGGAGAAGTCATTGGCATTAACATGGCTATTTTTTCAAGTACGGGAAGTTATTCTGGGGTAGGCTTTGCTGTTCCGATTGATGTTGCAAAAGAGATTCTTGAGGATTTAATCAAGGGGGACAAGATTGTTTACGGTTGGATGGGTTTAGGGGTGGGTGCCCTCGATGAGAGAATGGCGAAAGAACTTCATCTTCCAGACTCCCGTGGCGCTTTGGTGCTGAAGGTGTTTGAAAATAGCTCTTCGGAAAAAGCAGGAATTACTGAGTTTGATGTCATTCGTAAATTGGGAAATATTCCGATTAATACTCCCGAAGATTTGATTCAGGAAATTTCAAGATTAAAGGTGGGAACACATTTAAAAGTTGAACTATTGCGTCGGGGAGAAGCTCTTCAACTGGAAGTGATTCTAGAGGCACATCCGTTGGAAAGAGAAAAAACGTGATTCGGTCATCAGAGATTCGTCAAAAATTTTTAGAGTTTTTTAAATCACGAAGTCATTCGATTGTTGTGAGTGATTCCTTAATTCCAAAAGGAGATCCCACCCTTTTATTTACAACAGCCGGTATGGTCCAGTTTAAATCTCTTTATGCAGGGGCCCCTTTACCTTATAAACGTGCGGCCAGTTGCCAAAAGTGTTTAAGGGCGGGAGGGAAGGGGAGTGATTTAGAAAATGTGGGCAAGACGATTCGCCATCATACTTTTTTTGAAATGCTCGGCAATTTTTCTTTTGGGGATTATTTTAAGGAGGAGGCCATTCTGTGGGGATGGGAGTTTTTAACTCAAGTGATGAATCTTCCCCAGGAAAAATTGTGGGTTTCTGTTTTTCGGGAAGATGATGAAGCTTATACCCTTTGGACAAAGAAGGTTGGAATTTCTGAAGGCCGAATCGTTCGCTTGGGTGAGAAGGACAATTTTTGGGGCCCTGCGGGAGATACAGGGGCTTGCGGCCCTTCTTCTGAAATTCATTTTGATTTGGGAGTTGAGCGCGGTTGTCAAAAAGACCCTTGTGCTCCGGGTTGTGACTGCGAACGATTTTTAGAAATTTGGAATTTGGTCTTTCCTCAATTCTATCAAGAAGCCGATGGAACAAGGAAATATTTAGTTCGTCGTGGGATCGATACCGGAATGGGATTGGAACGAATTACCTTTGTCGTTCAAGGTGTTCAAAATAATTATCAGACAGATCTTTTTCGACCGATTCTTTCAGAAATATCTAAACACACCCCTCAAGGGTATGACTCAAAAACTCAGATGGCTTATCATGTGATTGCCGATCATGTGCGGGCGTTAACTTTTGCTATTACAGATGAAGTTCTTCCTTCGAATGAAGGGCGAGGTTACGTTTTAAGAAGAATTTTGAGAAGAGCCAGCCGCTATGCGAAAAAATTAGGAATTCAAGAGGCGATTCTTTATAAACTCGTACCTGTGGTTGTGGATGTGATGAAAGAAATTTATCCCGAACTTGTTTCTTCAAGAGAAAATGTTGCCCGTATCGTTAAGTTTGAGGAAGAACGATTTTTAGGAACCATTTCTTATGGTTGGACCATTCTTGAAGACTTAATGAAGACGAGTCCATCTAAAATGCTTTCAGGGGGAGAGCTTTTCCGTCTGTATGATACTTACGGATTTCCTCTTGAGATGGCCAAAGAAATTGCCCAGGAAGAAGGATTCAAAATTGATGAAGAAGGTTTTAAAAAATTAATGGGGGAGCAAAAAGAACGTTCTCGGGCAAGCTGGATTGGAAAAACAGAAGTGGAGGAAACTGTTGCTTTAGAAGAACTTAAGAAAAAGTTAGGCTCCACTGAATTTTTAGGTTATCAAACTTTATCGGCCGATGGGAAAATTTTAAGTCTCTTAAAGGATCAGAATGTGGTTGAAGAGGTGAGAGAGGGAGAAGAGATTCAAATTATTTTGAACCGATCCCCTTTTTATGGAGAATCCGGAGGCCAAGTCGGGGATCGGGGTTTCATTCAAACCACGCAAGGGGAAGTTGAGGTTTGTGATACTCAGTGGCCAATCGAGGGCCTAACCGTTCATCATGCCATCGTAAAGAAGGGCCTTCTTCATTTAGGAGATGAAGTTTTTGCAAAAGTGGATCCCCCTTTTAGGTATGCGACAGCCCGCCATCACACTGCGACTCATCTTCTTCATTATGCCTTAAGAAAGATTTTAGGGACTCATGTGAAACAGGCCGGTTCTCGGGTTTCCCCTGACCGATTGCGTTTCGATTTCGCTCATTTTGGAAAAGTGAGTGAATCAGAGTTAGAACATATTGAGTCTTTAATTAATGAAAAGATTTTGGACAATAGTTCACTTCGAACTTTAGTGATCCCGATTGAAGAAGCAAAAAAAGCTGGGGCCATGATGTTTTTTGGTGATCAATATGGATCAGTCGTGAGAATGCTTGATATTGGAGGGTATAGCTTGGAATTATGTGGAGGAACACATGTAAAAGCTACAGGAGAAATAGGACTTTTTAAAATTCTAGGTGAAGCCAGTGTGGCCAGCGGGGTTCGAAGAATCGAAGCCCTTTCGGGATTAAAGGCTTATGAGGCCGTTCGGCAAACCACGCAAACTCTTTCGGATCTTTGCTCTCGTCTAGGAACTTCTCGAGAGGCGGTATTGGAGAGAATGGAAAAATTGTTGGCCGATAAACGCCAGCTTGAAAAAACATTAGAAGCAGAGCAAATTCATCGGGTCCAAGGTCAGCTTTCTGAAATTCTATCTCAACCGCTTAAAATAAAAGATCATTTCTTTTATGTAGGTTCTTTTGATGGTTTGGATCAGGAAATCTTACGAACGCTGCTTGACCAGGCAAAAAATCAGGTTACTTCAGGCGTGATTATTCTCTCCTCTCAAAAAGAAGGTAAAGTCATTTTCCTTGTTCTTGTCACTCCTGATCTTGTGAAAAAGGGTCTCCATGCGGGAAAAATTGTTCAAGAACTGGCCAAGAAGGTTGATGGAAAGGGCGGAGGGAAACCTGACATGGCACAAGGGGGAGGGAAGGACCCCTCAAAACTTCGAGAGGCGCTTAAATCCCTGCCAGAAATATTAGAGAAATTATTGTAAATAATTTCTCTAAATCTGTTTCAATATGTTACGCAACCGTTACTTCTTTACACGTATAAACATCTTGAATCGCATTCAAGAGCTTAATCCCATCTTTCATTGGTTTCTGGAATGCCTTACGGCCGCTGATCAGTCCCATACCTCCGGCCCGTTTGTTAATGACAGCGGTTTTAACGGCATCGGCCAGATCATTCTTTCCTGAAGCTCCTCCGGAATTAATCAGCCCCATCCGGCCCATGTAATTGTTGAGCACTTGATAGCGGCAAAGATCAACTGGGTGATCGGTCGATAAATCGGTATACATCTTGGTGTCGTACTTACCATAGCCCTTTTTCTCTTTATTCAGAGCTTCATAACCACGGTTAAGTTCTGGAAGTTTTTGTTTGATAATATCCGCTTCAATCGTCACTCCTAAGTGATTGGCTTGTCCAGTAAGATCCGCACTCACGTGATAATCTGCATCGCTAGTCTTGAAGGCGCTAGATCGAGTATAGCACCACAGAATGGTAAACATTCCAAGCGTGTGAGCTTGATGAAACGCTTCACTTACTTCCGTAATCTGACGGGTGCTTTCAGGAGATCCAAAATAAATGGTGGCTCCGACTCCAACGGCTCCCATTTCCCAGGCTTGCTCGATATTGGCGAAAAAAACTTGATCCGCTTTATTGGGGTAGGTGAGGAGTTCATTGTGATTAAATTTTAGAATAAAAGGAATTTTATGTGCATATTTACGAGCGACAGCTCCCAAGACTCCAAGGGTTGATGCGACTGCGTTACAGCCTCCCTCGATCGCCAATTTTACAATATTTTCAGCATCAAAATATTCTGGATTTGGGGCGAAGGAAGCTCCCGCAGAATGTTCAATTCCCTGGTCTACCGGTAAAATGGAGAGATACCCTGTTCCAGCAAGTCTTCCATGGCTGAACATACTTTGAAGGTTTCGAAGGACGGGGATCGGCCGATCACTGATTAAAAAAATGCGATCGACCCAGTCGGATGTCGGAATATGAATTCTTTCCTTGGGCACTTTACACTGGTGATGAAGCAGGCTCTCGGCTTCTTTATCTAGCAACTGTGAAATTTGATCAACCGTCATTTTAGAATCTCCTTTATGGGTCAGAATTAAAGCTAAATGTTTGAAAGAACAGACAAACGTGAGTTGAGCAAATTCACTTCCCAAAATAGGAACGGCTGGGGTGAGGGCGCTAAGCAGGTTTGCTTTTGTGTCTGCTGCTATGGTGACCCGAAAAATGGTCAAGCAATCGCACAAAGAGAAAAAGCGCAATCCCAATCACCCCAATACCAATTAGCATCACCTCCGGCGTGCTCATGGTTATTTCTCCTTTCCAGCGTTATCTGGCTTTGTCGGTGGAAGAAGCAATATCCCTATGAAAGTCAAAACTGCACCGATTCCAAGCCCCAACAACCCGATTTTGATGTTGATACGCTCTGTCAATAGACTGCTAACTGCGGCAGCAGTCAAAATATACTTGGCAACATCCAATATGAACTCGCCGCCTTTCAGACGTCTCGTGTTTTGGCTCATCAAACTCAGCATATCAATTGGTTCCCAGATTGTCAATCTGAAGGCTACTAAGATTTTGTATTGACAGAGTCATCCCCTGTGTTAATATATGGGTAAATGTGGGTTTTTTTTGGATAACATGGGTAAATGAGATGTTTCTAGGGACATTCGAACATCGAATTGATGCACGGGATAGAGTTAGCATTCCTGCAAAGATGAGGGATGAACTCTATCGCGGGACAACCAAACATCCGATTATGACCATTGGATTCGAAAAGTGCCTTTACATTTACTCCAGACCTCGTTGGGATCGGTTTGCCAATGAGGTTGAAACGCTCCAAACCAGCCATGAAGATACCCGACGACTTGAACGATTTCTTTTTGCAAATGCCAGTGAATGTCCTGTTGATCCTCAAGGAAGAATCCTGGTTCCAAAGCATTTGAAAGAACATGCTGAATTAAACGATGGACTTTTTATTGTTGGGGTACGTCATCGAATTGAAATTTGGAATCAGGATGAATGGGGTCGTGAATCGAAAAAAATTCGTGAGACTTCTAAGGGGATAGCAGAAAAGAGTGCAGGATTTTCGATATAAATCCAAAAATCAAAAATTAGAAATCAAAATGACAGATCAAAATCTAAAATTTTTTAAATCTTTGGTTTTTAAATCTTTGAATTTTAATTTGTCATTTTGAATTTTGAATTTAACAAGGGGGGGATCGATGAAAAGGAGTTTTAAGACTCTTTTAAATCAGTTCTGTGCCTTGAGTTTTACCGAAGAAGAAGCAGAACATCATTGGTATCGCATTTTAAGTCATCAGAAGGATCTCGAACAGGTTTTGGATCGTTCTGTGGGCTTCACCGTTGCGCTCACAGATTATTTGATGAACACCGTTAAAAAGGTTCGCGGGCCTGTGTTGGTTGAAAGGGACGATTTTCGAAAAACGGAAGATTTTGCCATTCGAGATCCGCTTACCAATCTCTACAATCGCCGGTTTTTGAAAGACTACCTAGATAAAGAATTTGATAAAATTAAGCGTTATCCTCTCGCTTATTCCATTCTGTTTGTAGATGCCGACCGTTTCAAAAACTTGAATGATCAGTTTGGTCACTTGGCGGGAGATCGTGTTCTTCAAAGGATCGCAAAAATTTTATCCTGCTATTCTCGGGGATCAGATTTGGTGGCTCGGTTTGGGGGGGAAGAGTTTGTCGTTGTGATGGCTCAAACGTTGGGAAGAATGGCTTTTGATGTGGCTGAACGTTTGAGAAGACATATTGAATTTCAAGAATTTACAATTTCTGGAGTGAAAGACCCTGTACATATTACCGTCAGTGGCGGAATAGCGACCTATCCTTCAGATGCGACGGATGCGGATGAGCTTCTAAGACAAGCGGATGAGGCTCTTTATCATGCAAAGGTGAAAGGACGAAACTGTATTTTTCATTATCGGGATATCCCTCATAAATCGAGACTAAGCGCCTAGAAAAGCAGTAAGTAGTAAAAAGCAGTAAGAAGTAAGTAGTAAACAGTAAGCAGTAAAAAGAAAGAAGTGAAAACTGATTTGTAGGGTTATTTTTCTACTTACTACCTACTCTCTACTCCTTACTGCTTTTTACTTCTTACTGCTTACTCCCTACTGTATTTTCCCCAGTTTTCTCTTCGCTTCTGTATGATCTGGATTTATTTCAACGGCTTTTTTCCACATTTTTTTTGCCTCTTCAATACTGCCTTCCAGATATAAAACATCCCCCAGGTTGCTGTAGGCGTTTGCATAGTTGGGATTGAATTGAAGGGCGAGGTTGAACTCTTTTTCGGCCTGAGAAAAATTTCCCTCGTGATAATGCAAGAGACCCAGGTTATTATGGACTTCGGGGTAATTAAATTGAATTTGGATGGCTTTTAAAAATTCTTCCTTAGAACGATCAAAATCTTTAAGGCGACCGTAGGCAACGCCTAAATTGCCATGAAGGTGGGAGCTATCCGAAAATCTTGCCGTGCTTTCCCAAATGGAAATATTATTTTTCCAATCTTTGTTACGTAAAATAGTTAAGGTGCCCAAAGAAATTAAATATATTGCCATGAAGGTTAAGGCAGTATATTTTGAAAAATTTCTAAAAATGGGGTGAGGTTTTATTTTTAGCGTTGAAACAAAAATGTCGCTTAAGATGAGAAAAATTCCTATCGAGGGAAGGTAGAGCCAATGTTCGGCCATGTTTGCATTGAGAGGAATAATATCTGAGAAGGGAAGAAGAGCGATGATGAAAAATGCGAGTCCGAAAAATTTGATTTTGGATTTAGAGTAGAAATAAAAGGTGAAGATGATGAGGATTAAAAATGCATTCAGAGAAAGAAGATAAGGGTATTCAAAAAGAGTTTTGGCGTAGATCATGCCTCGTTCCATATGGAGATTGATAGGAAATAACAGAAGCCCTAAATATCCTAAATCTAAATGATGGGTGACGGGGTGGATCATCCATCCCATGACAGATCTTGAGAAGGTGAGGAGCCTTAAAAGAAGAGGGATATGTCGAACAGGATTATCTTCCAAAAGTGGAATTTTTGAGAAATCAAGGGTCGTTTTTCTAAGAATAATATAGATAGCAAGAAGCATGAGCATAGGTAGATAGCGTCCAACAAGATGGAACATGGATTTTTTTTCCTGATCCTGAAATGTGACCACATCCGTAAGAATCATGTAAAGGGGAAGGAGGATGGCCATTTCTTTCGACATTAAGGCAAGGGGAAAGCAAAGAAAAGATAGACTGTAAAATCCTATGGATTGACGAAAGGTTTTAGCATGGGTTGATAAGATGT
Organism: Chlamydiota bacterium; assembly: GCA_016178055.1. NCBI lineage: Bacteria > Pseudomonadati > Chlamydiota > Chlamydiota bacterium. The sequence goes on from JACOUC010000009.1 coordinate 11,484, forward strand.
AAAAATAAAGAGAGAGCAAGATAAAAAAAGAGGCCAGAGAATCAGCTCTTCCCGATATATAAGCAATAGCTTCTGTATGAATGGGATGAATGGAATAGATTAAACTGGTAAGAAAAGCGATTTCAAAACGACGGAATAATAAAAAAAGATAGAGGTAGACTAAAAAAGATACGAAGGAATGAAGAAGGGTGTTAAAAAGATGAAATCCAAAGGGATGAAGTTCCGATAATTTATAATTGATGAGATAAGTCAGTAGTTGAAAGGGCCTCCAGAAATTGCTTTGAGAATCTCCTCCTTTGAAAAGGTTTTGAGTGAATAGATCGGGCAGATATTGGAAATTTTGAATAAAGCGATTGTGAGTGATCAGGATTTCATCATCCCAAACAAACGAATGGGTTAGGCTGTTTAGGTAGACAAAAAAGGTTGTAAAAAGAAGGGCGAAAAGGGCGATATTATGGAGATGAAAAATGGATAAGGTTTTTTTCACTTAAAAAACACCCTACCACGATGTTGATTTTTTTTAAACCCTATTTTTATTGTTTATAACAGAAGTCATTGTAGTCAGTTGCGGTCGTAGATTTTCAAAAGTCTTGCTCCCGATCTTATTTAAAAATATACTAAATTGTATGAGTAAGTCTCATCCGAAAAAAAAAGCACTTAAGATTTTGATCATCGATGATGATCAAGCCATTGCTCTTATTTTGAAAGAATTTCTTCAGATGAAAGAGTATAGGGTTTCCTACGCAACAGAAGTCGAAGATGTCGATGGACTTATTTTAGAAGAAAGGCCAGATGTTGTTTTTTTAGACTATCGAATGAGTCCTTTAACGGGGAAAGATATTCTGGAAAAAATTACTTTATTTGATGAGGAAATTCCTGTGGTCATGATGTCCGCTTACCGAACTTCAGAAGGAATGTTTGAGGTGAGGAAATTAGGGGCATTTGACTACATTGGTAAACCCTTCAATTTTGATGAGATTGATTCTATTCTTGCGAAATTAGAATAGAAACAAAAACTATTGTAGAAAATATCCTTTTTCTGATATAAAAGCGTAAGAGGTTTACTTATGGATAAAAAGAAAATTCTTGTGGTGGATGACGAGGCCAATATTCAGAAAATGCTTCGTACCCTTTTGGAAATTAATGACTATGAAGTTGAAACAGTTTCCGATGGAAGTGAAGCCATAACGAGAGTAAAACAGGCTCCTCCTGATCTTGTTCTTCTAGATCTTGTGATGCCTAAAGTGGATGGTTTTAAAGTGCTGGAAAATTTAAAACAGGATTCCAAGACGAAAGAAATTCCGATTATTCTTTTTACCGCAGCACCACCAGAGGTTGCTGCCCAACGAGGTGCAAGCGCTGTGGAAGCGGTTGATTACGTGTTGAAGCCTTTTGACCGTGTGACGCTTTCATTTTTGCTGCAAAGAATTAAAGAATTAACAGACAAACAAGGAGGCACATCCCTTCATCCATGAGTACTTCGATTGAGAGTTCCCAAGATTTTGACACTTTAATTAGCCATTCAAAAAGAATAATTCTCGTGGATTTTTGGGCCCCTTGGTGCGGCCCTTGCCGAGTGGTAGGCCCTATTTTGGAAGAAATTGAACACGAACAACCTGATCAGGTGGAAGTGATTAAGGTGAATGTGGATGAGCAGCAAGATTTGGCCGTCCGGTTTGGTATTATGAGTATTCCAACGCTCATTCTCTTTAAAGATGGGAAAGTCTTCGATCAATCCATTGGGGTCGGTTCTAAAAATAAGTTGATCAGTTGGATTCAGTCGGCTCGTGAAAAAAAGGCTTAACGAGAACAAGAGTTAGAGAGTGAAGAAGTTAAATGAAAATAACAGTTGTCGGATCAGGGAATGTAGGTGCAACAACAGCTTTTTTGTGTGCTCAAAAAGGTTTGGGTCATGTTGTTCTTGTGGACATTTTGGATGGGATTCCTCAAGGGAAGGGATTAGATATTTTACAGTCTTGTCCTTTAGCGGGGACGAGTGTTCAGGTTCAAGGGACCAATGACTACAAGGACACTCAAGATTCAGATATTGTTGTGATTACCGCAGGTCTTGCACGAAAGCCAGGAATGAGTCGTGAAGATTTACTTCGAGAGAACGCTAAAATTATTCAAGGGATTACTTCTCAAGTTATAAAATATTCTAAGAATCCTATTTTGATTGTCGTGACCAATCCTCTCGATATCATGACCTATCATGCCTGGAAGGTTTCGGGTCTTCCTTCAGATCGTGTGATGGGACAAGCCGGGGTTTTAGATAGTACCCGTTTTAAGTCTTTTATTGCTGAAAAGTTAAAGGTCTCTCCTTTAGATGTCACCTCCATGGTCTTGGGGGGGCACGGGGATACGATGGTTCCTCTTGTGAGATTCACTCAGGTGTCAGGGATTCCTTTAACAGATCTTTTATCAACTTCAGAAATTGAAGCTCTTGTTGAACGGGCGAGGAATGGGGGTGGAGAGATCGTCAATCTTCTTAAATCGGGAAGTGCTTATTACGCCCCTGCAAGTGCGGTGGTTCAAATGGTTCAATCCATTGTTTGGGACGAGAAACGGGTGTTACCCTGTTCAACTTATTTGAAAGGTCAATATGGCTTGAATGATCTCTTTATTGGGGTTCCAATTAAGCTCGGCAAGAAGGGGGTCGAAACGGTGTATGAACTTTCTCTCCACCCTGAAGAATTGACTGCTTTAAGAAATTCGGCCAAGGTTTACAAAGACGGAATTCAACTGCTTTATCCTCAATCCTCATGATTAAGTGGGTCTTACTTTTTTTTATTCTCATCCATGTTTCGGGATGCTCCCATCCCAGTGATTCTAGTCAAAATGATGACCAAAAGATTGATAAGGCTCAAAAAGAGCTTGAGAAAGACTACAATAATCCTAGACTCCATACGCGTCTTGGGGTTTTGTACGAAAAGAAGGGATTAACAAGCCAAGCAGAAAAGCACTATCGGATTGCGGTCAAACTCGATCCTCAAGGAACAGAACCTCTTCTTAATCTAGGGAATCTCTACTTAGAAGAGAAGGATTATCCTAATGGTCTTTCAACACTCCAAAAGGCACTTCAAATTGCTCCTCAAGATCCAAAAATCAATTATTTAGTGGCTACCCTTGATCGAGAGGCAAAGCAATACCCAGATGCACTCCTATATTATCAAAAAGTTTTAGATCGTGATCCTCATCATGTCTTTGCTCAAAATTATATTGGGGTTACGCATTATGAATTGAAAGAATACCCTCAGGCAGAGGCTGCATTTCAAAAGGCAGTTCAAATCGATTCTCAATTTGCTGATGCCTATGGAAATCTTGCCTTTTTATATGATTTTAATCTTCATGATAAAAAGAAGGCCATTGAATACTATGAAAAATTTCTTCAATTGAGACCTCAAGGGGAAAATGTTACCCTTGCGCAAGAACTTTTAAGTAAGGCCAAGAAGGAAGTAGAAAATGAAGTAAAAAATACACCCGTTTCCCCATCTCCAATCATTCATGAAGAGATTCAAGCTCCTCCTGAAACCATTGTTTCGCCTCCTCCAAAAGAAATATCAGAGGATGTCCTTGCGACTCCTCCTCCCATTGTTCTTGTAAAACCTGTGGATCATCATGAAACGTCTCAGCCAACGACTGAACGTCCATTACCCCGTGATCCGGCGCAAGCCATGAGATATTTTAAACAGGCTGTGAGTGATCAGTCCAAGGGGGAAAATGCACAGGCTATTCTCGAATATCAGAAGAGCCTAGCCCTTAACCCTTCTTATGTGAATGCCCACTACAACTTAGGCATTCTCTATAAATGGAATGGAGAGAATGACAAGGCCATTCATGAATATGAAGAAGCCATCAAACTGAATCCAAAACTTGAAAAGGCTTATTATAATATGGGGGTTCTTTTAAAGGAGAAGGGGAGTATCGATGAAGCCATTTTGGCCTTTAAAAAAACGATTCAATTGGATGCTCGATATTCAGATGCTTATTTAGGTTTAGGACTTATTTACAATCAAAATAAAAAAGATAGTCCTCAGGCCATTGGGTATTATAAAAAATATTTAGAGCTACATCCCAGTGGCTCCACTGCAGACAAAATTAGGGCGTGGCTTAATTCAGTTGATAAACACTGAGCATTGGCACATTTCATCATTGTAGTCGTAAGTGGTTATCTACATCTATGGGGATGAAAAGAGTCGACAGTCAACGGTCGATGGTCGACAGATTTAAAAGAAGCATTTTTTTATGGACTGTAAACTGCTGACCGTGGACTCTTTTTTTATCATTGTCACCTCGTACATAGGCATATGAATCTATGAAAAGGTTGATTTGGATTTTGCCTATACTCATCATTATTCTTGCCGTTATCACCTCCCTATTTTTTATTAAGACATCCAAGCCACAACCTCTTCTCGGAAAGAATCTTTTTCAAGGGCAACAGTTTTTTGAAGATTCAGATTGGAGACATGCAGCAGAACAATTTGAAAAAGAATTGGTTTTAATGCCTGAAACGGCTGAAGCTCATCTTCAATTAGGAATTTTATATGGAGATTATTTAGGTAAAAAAAGTGAGGCGCTTCGCCACTACGAGTCTTATCTTCAACTTGCTTCTAAAAATGAAAAAGCCCTATTGGTGAGGGAATGGCTTAAAGAACTTAAAGAAAATTCGAAAGGCATTTCTTCTTTAGATCTAGAAGAACCAAAGGTTTTACAGGAAACACGGTCTCCCCCTTCTCCAAAGGAGGAAGAGCTGAAAGCCGAGCTTCGTCAGCAATCCCTCGTCAATCTAAGTTTAAGAAATACTTTGCGTGAGAAGGAGATTGAATTAGGGCAAATTCGGAGTCAATCGGTGGAGGTATCAACCCTTAAAAAGAGTCAATCTGAACTTATTCAGGCCCTTAAGCAAGCTCAAGTGAAATTGGTGGATAGTCAAGCAAAAGTGAATCAACTCGAAGGCATGCGTCAATCTCTTGAAGAGGATCTTGAGGAATCGAAAGATGAAAAGTTGAAATTGGAGCAGGCTCTCGGAAATTTGAAAGCAGAGGCGAGCCATCAGAGAGATTTGGGAACAAAGAATTCCGTGATCATGGTTGAAAATAGGAAATTAAAGGAAGACAATGAAGCTCTTCAGGAAAAAGAAGTGTCTTTAAATCAACAGATTCAAACTCTCTTAACAACTCGAGAAACCCTTCAAAAGCAGATTAACGAGTTGCAAGAAACTCTTCTCAATCATTATGCTCACCCTTCTCAAAGTTCTCCCAACACCCGAAAATACAGGGTCAAAAAAGGAGAATCTCTCAGGACGATTGCCGCGATATATTATGGGGATGATGACAAATGGAGACTTATTTATAAAGCCAATCGAAGTCACATCATGGATCCAGATATCTTAACACCCGGTCAAATTTTGGATATCCCTGCTGAAAAAAATAAACAATGAACATGAGTCCATAGTCAACGGTCCACAGTCCATAGAAATAAATGATTCCTTTAAAACTGTTGACCGTCGACCGTCGACTGTGGACTATGGACTGTGGACCGTTGACCGTCGACTGTAGACCGTCGACTATGGACTGTGGACTCTTTCTATCCACTTGAACTAACAAAATTAATGACGAACGACCATGCTGAAATACATCATTCATAGTTCTGTTCTTTCCTTTTGGCTTTTCATGATGGGAGGCCTTTTTCTCGAACGAAAAGATTTTGAAAAAGAAGCTTTTGAGAGAAGAGATCTCGAAAAAATTCCTATTTTTGGAGAGAAATGCCTGGAAGTTTTAATCGATGGAAAAAGGCTTTGTGTGGTTCAAATTCATTCTGCTGAACGGAGTGGGGAAGCCCATCACTATTTTTATTCACTTTCTTTAAGGGCAGGATTTCGTCTGGATCAAGATATGTTTGAATTATTACTGAAAGGGTATATTCTCACCCAATCCTTTGATCAAATCCTTCGACTTAATTTTACCATTCATTTAAATGAGGAATTGTTTCGAATCGTTGGAACACGCGATCAAGATTCACTTCTTCTAAAGGTTTTTAGGGGAAATTCATTAGAGCAATCGATCTCTTTTCCTTTTGAAAAAGAAATGGAGTCATTACTTTCGGCCATTCCGCTCGCTTCACATTCTTTTGAAACATTATCCTTAAAGTGGCCAGGGCTACAGATGAGGGAAGTAAAAAAAGATGAAGCAACTTTTAATTCTTTCCAGTTAGATCATCCTGACATTAAAGGAGTAATTCATGCAAATTTTAGGGATTAAAACAATAGGTCTTGAAAAGAAATATGGGAATCTATCCGCCGTGCACGATTTAAATTTGGAGATTCCTCAGGGACAATTTTTTGCATTCTTGGGCCCCAATGCGGCAGGAAAAACGACAACTCTAAGAATGCTTTCAGGTCTTTTAAAACCCACTCGAGGGGAGATTCAAATTCGGGGTATCAATCCACAAGAGCAGCCTCTCGAGGCCAAAAAAATATTAGGGTACATTCCAGATTTTCCTCATTTTTATGAGAAATTAACCGCCCGTGAATTTTTAGAATTCATCGGAAAACTTTATTTTATGAAAGAAGAAAAGATGATTAAAAGGGCCAATGAACTTTTATGCGAGTTTGAGCTTGAATCTTATCAGCATCGCTTAATTGAGACGTTTTCCCATGGCATTCGGCAGCGATTAGGGTTTTGTGCAACTTTACTTCACGAACCCAGAGTTTTACTGATCGATGAACCGATGGTGGGACTTGATCCCAAAAGTGCTCGACATGTTAAAGATAGGATGAAAAAGATGACCAGAGAAGGAGTAACGGTTTTTATCTCGACCCATATTTTGTCAGTGGCGGAGGAATTGGCGGATCAAATAGGTATTATCCATAAAGGGAAACTGATTGCAACGGGGACACTTTCTGAACTTAAAAGTAGGGGAAAAGGGGCTCCTGACCTTGAAAATGCCTTTTTAGAGATCACGGAAGGGGAATCTCGAAGTTGAAAATGCACTGGATCGTCTTTGGAGACATGTATTTAAAGTCATTTAAAAATTGGCTTTGGGAAAGAAGGAAAATTTCTCTTCGTGAATGGGTGATTATTGTCTTCCTTCTAGGTTACTGGGTTGTGGGCTTCGAATTTTTTCTTTGGTCCTTTAAGTTTATCGGTTCTTTCCCAGTGGTGGGCGATCTTCTTTTAGAACGACTTTGGCATTTTTTCTTTTTTGCTCTAGGAATGATGCTGATTTTTTCGAATGCGATTGTGTCTTACACGGTTCAGTATCAATCGCCAGAGACCTCGTTTTTATTTAGTCTTCCACTTTCCACCAGATTTATCTTTTATAAGCAACTCATCGAAGGAACCATTTGGAGTTCCTGGGGATTTCTTTTTTTAGCTTTTCCTCTGATTCTGGCCTTTGGAATCGTTTTTCAAAGCTCTTTCGTTTACTATCTTGCTGCCCCTGTCTTGGTCATTTTTTTTGTCTTGATTGTTTCCTTTTTAGGATCTTTTTTAACCCATTTTTTCTTAAAATTGAACCGGGGGAAAAATACGGTCGCAGCCGTTCTTTTATTTCTCTTAGGTGTTTTAGTGTATTTGTTGAGATTTCCTTCCGAACTTAAACAGGATTCTGATGTTTATATTCTCGACTTTTTGAAAAAATTTTTGGAGGGTCTTTCTTTTTCAATGTCACCTTATCTTCCCAGTACTTGGCTTGCCAAGGGTCTTTTAAGTATTTCATTTTCCAAATGGAGAGTCAGCCTCTTTTCTGCAGGGCTGATGATAAGCACCCTTCTTTTGCTGGCGGATCTGGCTTATTTTATTTCTGGGAAATATTATTTTCCCGTTTGGGAAAAAAATCAAGGCGGGGCCGTTGGCAAACATAGAACTTTTTTTTGGAAGGTGTCCAGTCGGTTTAAAATTCCGACCCTGATTCAGAAGGATATGCTTTGCTTAATCAGAGACCCGAGTCAGTGGATTCAACTGGGGCTGATGGGAGCAATGGGGATTTTTTATATCACGAATTTAAAAAATGTTAAAACTTATGTCGAGAATGCTCAATGGGAAAATATGATTTTTTTTATGAATCTTGCCGCTATTAGCCTTATTCTCGCAACGCTCTCGCTTCGCTTTGTTTTTCCTCAGTGGAGTTTGGAATGGAGGAGAAGCTGGATTATTGGGATGGCTCCAAGAAACTTAAAAGAAATTTTAAGAACCAAATTTTTATTTCCCTATTTTGCTTTCTTGATTTTGGGAGAGGCGGCAAGTCTCATTTCAAATCTCGTGTTAGGTTCTTCTCTTTTAAGGATCCTTCTTTCTTTTTGGATGTTGGGAGTGATATCATTTGTAATGATCAGTTTATCGCTGAGCCTAGGAGTTCTTTATCCCAATTTTAAGAGTGATCACCCTTCACAAATTATGTCCGGTTTAGGAGGAATTCTTAATTTGGTTTTTTCGATTGTATATTTGAGTGTTCTTTTGACTGTTTTGAGTTTTCCATTTCATCTGGCCTTCTTGGGAAAAATTCATTCGAACAGGATTTTGATCTTTTGGGTAGGAGGGGTCGTTCTTTTTGAAACCCTTTTCTCTCTGAGTCTATCTTTGGGCCTTCTAAAAATAGCGGAAAGGAGACCATGTCTCGGATAAGTTTTAAAAATTTGATAGGAATATTAGAGATTGATTTTGAGGATAATCGCATCAATCGCATTCGAATTTTGCCCATCACTTCTTCGTTGTCAAAAAAGATGAATAGTTCTGCAACACTGACTCCGATCATTCAAAAAATACAGGATTATTTTCAAGGCAAGAAAGTTGACTTTCAAAACATTCCACTTTTGTTTCATGGGGTTACCCCACCACCTATTGCTGACCTTTCGGGTCAATCCGATGAAGTCGGATCGGTTTCTGGTGGTATGAAAGGTGGTGGGGTAACCCCTCTTCAAAAAGAAATTTTGGAGAGGGTAAGAAAAATTCCTTATGGAATGACAAAATCTTATGGGGAGATTGCGAAAGAATTTGGAAATAGAAATCTTGCTCGGGCTGTAGGACAGGCTTGTAAGGCAAATCCATTTCCCATTCTTGTTCCGTGCCATCGGGTGATTCAAAAGGGTGGAGGACTCGGCGGGTATTCTCAGGGGCTTGAAATCAAGAAAAAGTTGCTTGAAATGGAGAGGGGAAAATAATCGTGTAATAGTTTAAGGGCGCCATGAAGGCGTTGTTATCTAACAGGTGAAAGTCCTGTCCGAGGAAAGGCGACGCATCTCGGTAGCTACGGAAGCAGATTACACAGGCAACTGGGTGGTCTGAAGCCTTCCGGACAAGGGTCGCAAGACAAGGCAATCTCGAAATCCACAGGCCGCAACAAGAATAAACCCTGAGCAAGCTCCGAAAGACTGTTGCGGAAGCTGATCTTCTCTAAACATGGAGAAAGCCGCCACAACCAGGCATGCAGGAAAAGGTCGAGGAAGAACCTGGTTGTTCCGCCGGGGTAGTGGGGTCAGCATGTGGAGAAAGAGAACAGGGCAACACGGGAGATCCACAGAATTGGGGCTAGGGGGGACCAGCTAAACTATTACTTTTTAATAGACATTTACCTCACCTTGGATTATCCTAAAAGTAGGAAAGTAGGAATTCCAACTTTTGTGGAAAGGAAGGGATGTGTTGTGTTGTCCAAAATATCAAGTAAGAATCAGGTTGTTATTCCAAAGGGAATCTGCGCTGTGTTTGGTCTTGTCAAAGGAGATGTTGTAGGCTTTAAGGTGTCTGGTAGGAAGATTATCATGGAACCTAAGGAGCTCATTCTGAGGGACAAATATCCTATCGAGGATTTGAGGGCTACAGGGCATGCCTTGGCGAAGGGAAAAGCCGGAAAGGAAATGGCTTTTAAAAGTGGCCGAGAGATGGTTGATTTCTTTAAGAAAAGAATCAAGAAATGAACTATATTGTCCAGCCTCAAAAGATTAAGGGCGATCAGTTTGTAATGGGGGATGGGATTATTCAGAAAGGACAGAACTTAAAACGCTAAAGTCCTAGCAAAATTTGGAGTCGGTCCTGTATGGCTGACAGAGTTTTGGAAGAAACAGATCCTGTGCACTTCACAAGACGGTCTTTGGAGATTGAACGCATGTCTTCACATTTAACAAAGCTTCTTTTCTTTAAGCCGCCTTCAGGGGGTGTGATTGGAACGTGTAGGGGGATGCCTTTTTCTTTCGAGCTGATGGGCAAAGCGATTACGAGTCCTGCAGGACCACGATTAAAGGGGTTGACAGAAACAATGAGGCAAGGACGTATTCCAGATTGCTCGTGTCCTCGAGTGGGATTTAAATCCACAAACCATATCTCTCCACGAGAAGGTTCTAGACGCATCATGATTAAGCCTCGATGTCATCGAAAAGTGAGATGTCCCAGCTCTCTCTTTCTTTTAACTCGTTCTTCCAGAGCTTGGGGTCCTTTCTTAGGGCTGTATAGGCCTTGTTGGTTTCATGAAAGAATATCTGTCGACGATAGCCCTCAATCGCTTCGTCAAGGATCTCCTGCATGGATTTTTCAACCTGGGCGGAGAGTAGGTGAAGAATGTGACTGGTATGACGACTGATCCTGATTGTAGTAGACATATACGTAACTCCTTTATCTACTCTATAGTATCCAATTTTGTATATCAACGCAACTAAAAAGAGGTTAAAATGAACTACAAGCCGTTTCCGATTCTATTCGTGTTTAATTGTTCAAGTGCTGCTGAATATTCTCATCAATTCGGCTCAGGCCATTCAAGATGGAATGGAGGGAAAAATTGAAATAGTGATAGAAAAAGACCCTGTCCCTCTAAAAAACCGTGAAGGCAAAGACACCCTCTATCTGAGACTGATTCTCAAAGATAATGGACCCGGGATAGAAAAGAAAATTTTGGGAAAAATCTTTGACCCGTTCGTGACGACTCACAACACGGTGAACATAGATCGTCGCCCTGGTCTTGGACTCTTCATTAGCCAGATGATTATCGAGGGACATCATGGGTATATCCATGTGGAATCGACCGTGGGGCAAGGGACAACAGTGGTGATCGATTTACCCATAACTCGTTAGGAAGGAGTTTGCCATGTCTGATCAAAATTTCTACAATTTTATCGATGGCCAATGGATGGGGGCCCAGTCGGGTAAAACCTTTAAAAATATTAATCCAGCCAATCGTGATGAGGTCGTAGGCATTTTCCCTTTATCTGATTCAGTTGATGTGGACCAGTCCGTTCAAAGCGCCGCATGTGCACTCGAGGAATGGCGTAAAGTTCCTCCTCCTAAGAAAGGGGAGATTCTATTTAGAGCGGGGGAAATTTTAGAGCGACGTAAAGAAGAACTCGCCCAACTCATGACACGTGAAATGGGTAAGGTCTTAAGAGAGACTCGGGGGGATGTTCAGGAGGCCATTGATATGGCTTTTTATATGGCCGGTGAAGGACGTCGTCTTTTTGGACAGACGGTTCCTTCAGAGCTTTCTAATAAATTTTGCATGACTCTTCGTGACCCGATGGGGGTTTGTGGACTCATCACGCCGTGGAATTTTCCCATGGCGATTCCTTCATGGAAAATCTTTCCTGCTCTCATTTGTGGAAACACAGTGATTTTAAAGCCAGCCAGTGATACCCCAGCCAGTGCGACCCGCCTGGTTGAAATTTTACTGGAGGCGGGTCTTCCTTCTTCAGTGATACAGCTTGTTCATGGAAGAGGTATTTCGGTTGGAAATGCTCTTGTACAGCACCCTGCAATCGATCTTGTTTCCTTTACAGGTTCATCTGAAGTGGGAAGGGAAATAGGGGTTCTTTGTGCGCAAAACCATAAAAAAGTTTGTTTAGAAATGGGTGGGAAAAATGCACAACTTGTTTTAGAAGATGCAAATATGGATTTGGCTTTGGAGGGAGTGCTATGGGGAGCTTTCGGAACGAGTGGACAGAGGTGCACCGCAACTTCTCGACTGATTCTTCAAAAATCAATCGCAGGTGAATTCTTAGAGCAATTGCTTATCAAAGTTAAAAAAATTAAGATTGGCAATGGTTTGGATTTAGATTCTCAAATGGGTCCTTTGATTAATGATCATCAACTTGAAAAGGTATTTCAATATATCAAGATTGCCGAAGATGAAGGAGCTGAGCTTTGTGCCGGAGGGAAGCCCTATCTAGAGGGTGCATGTTCAAAAGGTTATTTTTTTACACCGACGATTTTTACCCAGGTGAAACCCAAAATGCGAATTGCTCAAGAGGAAGTTTTTGGTCCTGTACTGGCCGTGATAGAAGCAAGTGGTTTTGAGGAAGCTATTGAAATTGCGAATGGGACTTCTTATGGTCTTTCCGTCTCTCTTTACACTCAAAATGTTCATCGGGCTTTTCATGCCATTCGTGATTTTAAATCGGGGATTGTCTATATCAATGCCCCTACCATTGGGGCTGAAGTTCAGCTTCCATTTGGGGGAATCAGGCATTCAGGAAATGGGCATAGGGAAGCGGGGACAAGCGCATTGGATATTTTTTCGCAGTGGAAAACGGTTTTTGTTGACTACAGCGGTAAATTCCAAAGAGCTCAAATAGATTGATCACACTTCTTCATCAAAATCTTTGCGCTTGTTGTCAAAATCCTCCAAATCTTCAATATCAATATCTCCGAGCTCTTCCAGTTCGCTCTCAGATTCTCCATAATCTTCAGATTCTTCGCTTTCTTCTACAAAAGTATCTATCATTTTCTCAACATTGTTAAAATGTTTGAATTCAAAGGCATATTCATCAAGGGTATTGTTTTCCTTGTGAAGAAGTCGATGGTGTTTTTTACAAAGGGTATGAACGTTCTCAGCATTGGAGGATCCTCCATGGGATTTGGGTATCACATGATGGATATCCAGTTCATCGGTTGCAAATTCTTTCTTGCATTTCTGGCAGTGGTACGTATCGCGATGCAGGATTTTATCTCGGAATTTTTTGTAATTAACTTTTTCGAAATCTTCCATATTCCACCTCTGAAGTGTAAGGATTGTAAATAAGTGCTATCCACTGTAAATAAATTTTTATTTAAAAGCTTGATCCCTATGAACAAATCAAATATATTGCCGGAATCAAAAAACATCTTTGAGGTTGAGCATGAAATCCATTCAAGGGCGACAAAATAAGATCATTTCAACCGTTTCTTGGCCCCATCGCCATGCTCAAAAAGCCTTAACGACAAAGATGAAAAAACCTTTAGGGAGAAAATATACTTCAATTCTTCAACAAGGCAAGCAAAAATTAAAAAATCTTTCATGACTCCTCAAAAAAAGAAACGAAGCTCAATTTTATTTCTGTTAGGTTCAGATGAGTTTCTGCTTGAAAAAAGGGCTGTTCAATTGCTTGAGATTGAAACCCTTCGTCTCACCAATCCCTCAGTAGAAATTTTTGAAAGTGCAGAATCTATCTTAGAGGAAGTGATCGAGAGTTGTCTCACCCCCCCTCTTTTCACAAAAGAAAAATACATTTGGGTCAGAAACTTAAAAGTTCTTGAGAAGGCCCATGCTCAGGATGAGGTAAAATTTCTATCATTTCTTAAACAAGAAATGCCTTCTCAAAACACTTTAGTTTTAACTCACACCAAGGTGGATCAGAGGAGAAAAATTATTTTAGAGTTAAAGAAGGTCGCCCAGGTTGAAGTGATAGAAACACAGGAACAAGGTGTTCGAGAGCAAGTTCAAGGGATGCTTAAGGCCTCTCAAAAGAGAATGGCCCCTCAAGTCTATGATCTTTTTGTCGAGTGGACGGGTCATGATCCACTGGCTTCTAGAGCCGAACTGGAAAAGGTGATCACTTATGTCGGGCCTTCAAGAGAGGTGATTGAGGAAGACGATCTTTGGGCGGTCGTTTCTTCAAACAAAGAAGAACCGTTTTTTAAATTTGTTGATGAACTTTTAACAAGAAAAATAGATGCCCCCCTTAAAGTTCTTCATCAATTGATGCGACAGGAGGAAAGCGGTATTGGACTGGTGACCCATTTTATCAATAGCTTAAGGATGCTGATTCAAGTTCGATCTTTAATTGAAGAAGGCTATTGGAAGGAAGGGAGTACCCTATCCTATTATGATAAGCAGAAAATTCAACAATGGGTGAACGGACTTCCTCCAGAAGTAAGCGGTGCCTTTCCTAAGGAGTCCAATCTTCTTCGCCAACACCCTTATCGCCTCTATCTTTTATTGCAGCAAAGTTCAAATTTTACGATTTCTGAACTCAAAAGCCTTTTTTTAAGTGCGTGTCAGGCTTATTGGGAATTGGTCAATTCAAAACCGGTTGAAAAGGTGTTAGAAAAATTAGTTTTTAAAACGGTGAATGGAACTTAGAAATGGAAGCTTCTAAAAATCTCCTCATTAAAATGGAATGGGCACTGAATGCGTGCTTACTCGCTATTCCCATCGCCTTAACATTCTCACGTGCTTTAATTGAAATCTTGTTTATCCTAGTTATCTTGGGCAGAGTTTTGATTGCCTATCTTAAAGAGGAGAAACTTTTTAGACGACATTCCCTTTTTGGGCCTCTTCTTTCTTTTGCTTGCGTCGGAATTCTTTCTTTAATTCACTGCGAATTTCTAATGAAGGGTTTCAAAGAATGGGTTAATTTGGCAGAGTACCTTCTCATCACTTGCATTGCTTTTGAACAATTTTCCAGGGAAAAGCGGCTGATGTTTTTGTTGGTTCAAATTATTTTTTGGTCTTCTTTTGTGATTGCGCTGGATGGGCTTGTTCAATTTTATTTAGGGCATGATTTAATTCGAATGAAAGAGCCTCAAGTTTTTCAAAATGTTTTTCGATTGACGGCCTCATTCAATCATCCGAATAGCCTGGGAATCTATCTGGCGATGGTGATCCCAATTGTTTTGGCTGCATGTACTGAAAAATTTAAATGGATATATGTTGTTCTTTTAGGACTCCTCTTAGGAGTCCTGATTCTTACTTATTCTCGAGGGTCATGGCTGGCTCTGGCAATGGCCTGGATTCTTTATGCGCTGATTAAGGATAAAAGGCTTCTCATTCCGATGGTGATTTTAGGAATTGTTTTGATTTATTTTCTCCCCGAAGTCCTTCTTCAAAGAATGAAAGATGTTTTTAATTTTAAAAATGTAACAACCCAAATGAGGTGGACGACCTGGCATGAGGCCTTCAATCTTTATTTAAAGAAACCCTGGATGGGGTATGGATTAAAAAGCTTTTCTTTGGTTCTTAAGAAAGGATATGTGCATAATTGCTTTTTACAAATTCTTGTTGAAATGGGTGTGGCAGGATTCATTTCTTTCATTTGGATTTTAGCTGTTTTCTTTAAGAAAACTTTATCATCAAAGAACCCAAATTACGTTGTTGGCATAGGGTGTTCAGTTGTGGCTTTTACCCTCCATGCAGCCACCGACACAGATCTTTATTCGATTCCTATCGCAACCTTTTTTTGGTTTTTGCTAGGAGTAGGTATTAGCTCAAACCGAGAAAATATTTCTGATTTTTCCAAAGATAGTTCCCCATCGAAAAAATGGTAAAAAAAGTTACAAGAATCAGCAAAAAAATAAGAGTTCCCTGTGCAAAAATTCTAAAAAATCCCTCCAACGGACTATGAATGAGTTCCAAAAATCTGAGATATCCTAGATGAAAGAGCAAGAGATATTGAAAAAGGGCCTTTCTTTTTCCAAAAATGTCAACATGGAGATTAACCTTTTCCTGAGCCGTCAAGGTTCTTAAATCTGTCATCGCAAATTCCCTAATCAAAATAAGAATAATAAACCAAGCCGGGATTTGATGTACTTCCATAAAATATAGGAGAAGCGTAATTACAAAAATTTTATCCGCTAAGGGATCCAGAAATTGGCCAAAGCGCGTGACCGTTCCATAACGGCGGGCGAGATATCCATCAAAATAATCTGTGAAACCAATCAGGATAGATAAGATATAGCCGCTTAGAAAAGAGGCCCAGTGGTTTTGAAAGACAAGGAAAAAAGCAAGCGGCATCAAGAGAATTCTTAAAACAGTTAATTTGTTGGGGAGGTTCATGTTGCCTGTCTCCGGTTACCCTCGACTTATTCTCAATTGTTAATTCAAAATTCAAAAGTCAAAATTCAAAATGACAGATTAAAATCTAAAGTTTTTAATGCTATTGCAAGCGAGACATTTTGAGTTTTACATTGTCATTTTGATTTTTGATGTTTGATTTTTGGATTTTCACAGTTTATTTGATTATAGAAGGATCATTCGCTATAATGCAATCATGAACTGATGTCCTATTTACATTAACAATTTAAAGTGAGGAGAAAAAGTTTTGGAAAGAAGAAGAAAATATTTTATTGATAAAACGATTCAGTTGTCTTTTTTAAAATTTGTTCTCATTCTGCTTCTTGTGGTCTGTGGAGGATTCAGTTTTTTCCTTCTTCGAGTGAATAATTACCTCACAGAGTATATTGTCACAAGCTTAGAACAACCTTCAATGGGCTCTATCCCCATCAAGCTCGAACCGGCTCTTCCACAATTTAAAGCTAACCTCTATCAAAAGGATTTTCAATTCCTGGTTGAAATTTATTCGGCAGTCCTTCTCTTAGGATTAATGGTTTCTTTTTTAACCCTTCGTTTTACTCATCGTTTAGCCGGCCCTGTCTTTAGAATGAAAACGGTTTTAGATCGTGTTATTCAGGGGGATTATTCACCTCGTATCCATTTAAGAAAGAAAGACCACTTAAAAGAGCTTGCCGAAAAGTTAAATATCTTACTTGAGACCCTGGATAAAAAGGGATAGATATCCCCTCCTTATGACAAAACATCTTGAAATTGATCGTTTGAATCCAGATCAAGCCCTCTTAGATCATGCAGCAGAAGTTCTTCGTGCAGGAGCTTTGGTCGCGATCCCTACCGATACTGTTTACGGATTAGGGGTTAATATTCTGCTGCCCTTGTCTGTGGAGAAGGTGTATGAAGTTAAACAGCGTTCTAAGGAGAAATCTTTACCGATTTTATTGGCCAGAATGGAGCAGTTAGATGAGCATATCTCTAACCTTGATTTAAAGGTGAGAAAACTCATTCAGTGTTTTTGGCCAGGGCCCTTAACGCTCATTTTGTTATGTGATCGGGGTCCTCTTAAAGGGCGCAAAGTAGGATTTAGAGTTCCAGATGATAAAATTGCGACCGAAATCATTGCAAGAGCTCAAGTCCCTATCGGTTGTCCCAGTGCTAATTTAAGTGGGGGACTAGGAGCAAGAACTGCCCAGGAGGTTTTGAATGATTTAGGGGGGAAAATCGATCTTCTGATTGATGGAGGACCTACAAGGATTGGTAAGGGATCTACCATGATTGAGGTTGATGCCAATAAAGGAATTAAATTTCATCGTCGAGGTTTTATTTCTGAGGAACTCATTGACACCTGTCTTAACCGTCCGTCCTTGGAAAAGGGGGAAATTAAAAAGGTTCTTTTTGTTTGTACAGGAAATAGTTGTAGAAGTGTGATAGCCGAATGGCTTTTTAGGCACTTTGTGAGTGGAGTGAAAGAGGTCACCACCCTTTCTGCAGGAACCACTGCTTTTCCAGGGATTCGCCCTTCTGAAAATACCGTTCTTGTGATGAAGGAAAATGAAGTGGATGTTTCCAAACATCTTTCTCAATCCTTAACTCCGGAACTGATTGAGGGTGTCGATCTTGTCATTGCAATGACACGGGCCCATCAGCGTTTTATTCTTGAAATTTCCTCGAACCCTGCGGTAGATTCAAAGAAAGTTCATCTTTTAATGGAATTTGCAAGCCGGTGGGATTTCTTTGGGGTGGATGTAGAAGATCCCATTGGGCAACCGCTTTGGGCTTATCGAAATTGTTTGGAGATGATGAGAGATCCCATTAAAAAAATAATTGAGTTGTTATGAAAAATCAAATTAAAAATTGACAATTGAAAATTGATCATGAAGGTAAAATAAATAAATTCCTAAATTATCAATTATCAATTGTCAATTCTCAATTGAATTCTTATGGAGACTCTACCCAACATGAGCCATCTTCAAACAGTTGATCCTGAAATTTTTAAGGCGATTCAAAATGAAACGCTTCGGCAGTCCCAAGGGCTTGAGTTGATTGCCTCAGAAAATTTTGTCAGTGAGGCCGTTCTTGAGGCTTTGGGATCGGTTATGACCAATAAATATGCGGAAGGGTACCCGGAAAAACGCTGGTACAGTGGCTGTGAATTTGTCGATCGTGCTGAACAATTGGCAATTGATCGAGCCAAAAAAATTTTTGGGGCAGAACATGTTAATGTTCAACCTCATTCGGGTTCCCAAGCGAACATGGCTGTTTATTTCAGTCAATTGCAGGTAGGGGATACCATTCTCGCCATGGATCTTGCTCATGGCGGGCACTTGACTCATGGACATAAAGTCAACTTTTCAGGGCAGTTTTTTAACATTGTTTCTTATGGGGTCAATCGTGAAACAGAAATGCTGGACTATGATTTAATACGCAGTCTCGCCCTTCAGCATAAACCAAAGTTGATTTTAGGAGGCGCTAGCGCTTATCCTCGGATCATTGATGCTCAAAAATTCCGTGCGATTGCTGATGAAATAGGGGCGCATCTCATGATTGATATGGCGCATTTTGCAGGACTGGTTGCCGCAGGGCTTCACCCGAATCCTGTTCCTTATTCACATTTTGTTACGACCACGACTCATAAGACCCTTCGAGGCCCTCGGGGCGGTATGATTCTTTGTAAAAACGAATTTGCTAAAGAAATAGATGCTCAAATTTTTCCTGGAATTCAAGGCGGACCTCTCATGCATGTGATTGCAGCAAAGGCGGTCGCATTTCGGGAAGCCCTCTCAGAGGATTTTAAGGAATATCAAAGTCGAATTATTGCCAATGCAAAGGCCTTGGCGGATGCCTTGGCCCAAAAAGGCTTGCGCATTGTTTCTGGCGGGACGGACAATCATTTGATGCTGGTGGATCTTTCCTCATTAAAAATTACTGGAAAAGATGCGGCAAGCGCTCTAGACAAGGCAGGGATTACCGTTAACAAGAATTTAATTCCTTTTGATAAAGAAAGTCCATTTAAAGCCAGTGGAATTCGCATTGGGACTCCAGCCATTACGACCCGTGGAATGAATGTAAAAGAAATGCCGATGGTCGCCGAACTCATTGTAGAAGTTTTAAAACATCCAGATGATTCTAAAACCCATCAAGTTGTTCGTAAAAAAGTTTTGGATTTGTGCCATGCCTTTCCCCTTTATCAGGAGCGAATTGTCCAACCATGAAAATCCAAAAATCAAATATTAAAAATCAAAATGACAATGTAAAACTTAAAATGTCTCTTTTGCAGTGGCGTTAGAAATTTTGGATTTAAATATGTCATTTTGCATTTTGATTTTTGAATTTTAAATTAATTATGAAATGTCCCTTTTGTGCCCATCTTGAAGATCGAGTTGTTGATTCTAGAGAATCAGGAGAGGGCTTCTCCATTCGGCGTCGACGAGAATGCCTTTCCTGCCAACGACGGTTTACCACTTATGAAAAGATTGAGGAAATTCCGCTCAAGGTGATTAAAAAGGATGACACGCGTGAGGATTATGACCGTCGGAAAATTTTAAGTGGCATGCTTAAGGCTTGCGAAAAACGTCCCATCAGTGTTGAACAAATTGAAGGCATGGTGGATGAAATTGAGCGAGCGATTGAGAAAGGACATGAACAGGAAGTAAGCTCGAAAGAGATTGGCGAGCTCGTGATGGAAAAACTTCATCATATTGATGAAGTAGCCTATGTTCGCTTTGCATCCGTTTACAGGCAATTCAAAGATGTCAATGAATTTATGGAAGTGATTAAGAAACTGTTGAAGGGATAAAAATCATAAAACATAAAAAACTATTGCATTTCATTTTATTATTAATAATAATAAGATTATGAAATACAACGACCTTCGTTCCCTGATGAGAACCCCTCTTTTTTCAATTCACGATATTGAGTTATCAACGAAAAAACTTTTTGATTATCAATTAAGCCTTTGGGTCAAAAAGGGCTATTTAATCAAGCTTAAGAATGGAAGTTACGCGTTCAGTCAGGACAGGGATAGGATCAAAGGTGAATGGATTTCATTTTTTCTCTATCAACCCAGTTATATTAGCCTGGAAAAGGCACTTTTTCATTATGGTTTTATCCCTGAAATGGTGTATGCATTTACAGCTGTAACAACCAAGACGAACAGGATCTTTCAAAATCCATTGGGACATTTCATTTACCGACATATAAGGCCGTCGTTATTTTGGGGATATCAACCGATCGTTCAGGAGGATTTTCAATATTTGATTGCAGAGCCGGAAAAGGCTGTACTTGATTATCTGTATTTGAATCTCAATAGAATTAAAACTCAGCAAGATTTTGACCATCTTCGATGGAACTACGAAGGGCTTAGAGAAATCTTAAATCCCAAAAAGTTTCAACAGTATACCCGAGCATTTAATCTGAAAAAAATGGAGCGATACGCAAAAAAATGCTTACCCTAAACCAAATGAATCAATATTTCCCTGAACCGGTGGTAAGACGAAACCCGAAGGGGACGCTCGTCGAATACTTACAGTACGAAATATTAGATTCGCTTTTCAAAAATAAGGAAGCCTCTAAGCTAGGTTTTATAGGAGGTACGGCGATTCGGATTCTTCACCAAAGCCCTCGTTTTTCTGAGGATTTAGACTTTGATAATTTTGCTTTGAGTTACCGTAACTTTGAGGTCTTGTTGGGGAAAACATGTAAGGATATGAAGTTAAAGGGCTTCCTGATTGAATATAAGATGGTTCAACGTGGAGCTTACCATTGTTATATCCGTTTTCCGTCCATTTTGTATGAAACGGGCATTTCAAGCAATCAAGAGGAAAAGATTCTGATCAGGATTGATACAGAACTCAAAAAAAAACACTATCAACAATCGACCTTCGTGTTGAACGGCTTTTCTATTTATAGAAAGATTATGGTAGCGCCGCCTTCCATTTTATTGGCGCAAAAGATGATAACCGTTCTACAAAGGAAACGAGAAAAAGGACGAGACCTATTTGATGTTTCATTTTTGTGTGGGATTGCAAAGCCAGACTTCAGTTATGTTGGGAAACTTTTATCATTGAAAAAGGATAAATTCTTGAACCTTTTTCGGGATAGAATCGATCAGCTGGATCTCAATTTCTTGGCAAAGGATGTAGAGCCTTTTTTATTTTACCCTCAGCAGAAAGAACGAATATTGACGTTCAAAGAATATTTCGGTCAACTGGATCTGTAAAAAACAGTCGAGAAATCTCGATGCGAAGCTGATTAACGCAGGTGATGGGACTTCGTTACTTTCCCGTATCGTAGAATTTACATTGCTCGGTTAGGGACTGATAATACCCGTATAAAACCTTTTGCTTTTTACGTGCGAGGATTCTCGCCTTATAGGCCGTCTTCAATTTTTCGAATTCTTCTGGAGCGGGAGCGAGGCTCTCTTTTACAATAAAAAGGGCATACCCATTTTGAGTCCCTTGAGGCTCGGATGCCTGATTCACAGCACGTGTCCAGGCCGCTTTTTTAATCAAGTTAAAAGGATCAGAAGATAGCTCTGATTCTGAACGAGTAAACGGAGCTAGTTTTAAAACTTTTTCTTTTTGGCTTTTGCAGGCTTCCTCAAAAGAGAGTTTTTGATCGGTCATGATTTCTTTTACATTCTTTTCCAAAGACAAAATTGCTTGATGAGCCTCTTCTTTGGCTTTATCCGAAAGCACCAGACTTCGAACCTTATCCTTCGCCTTCTCGAAGATGGGGATGTAAGAAGCCTTCTCTTGAAAAGGGACAATCACATAATAAATTCCATTGATTAAAACAGGTTTGAGGGGTGTTTTGAGCTCGTTTTGAAAAATATTTTGTAGGGTTTGCGGTTGATTTTTCCAGAGGGTGGCAGGCTCTTTTTCAGTGAAATAGCCCGTTTTTTCAAGGAGAATATTAAATTTTTGAGCAACGCTCTTGAAAGATTTTTTGTGAATTAACTTTTGGTAGATTTTACGGGCTTTCTTTTTACCCAGGGCCTCGATTTGTGTTCGTTTGAGCGTTTTCTCAATTTCTCCAGAAACTTCATTTAAAGATTTTTTAAAAGAATCTTCATGCTGATGGTAATAGCTTTCAATTTCTTCTTGAGATATCTTTACTTGGGATTCTAAGTCTTTAAGGGGGATAGAGACATAACGAACTTGGCGTTGAGTTTCTATCCGGAAGACTTCTTGGTTTTTGTCAAAGAAATCTTTTAATTCGGAATCAGTCGCTGTCACTTTAGGGGTGAATCTTTCGGAGGGGATCTCACAATATAGAACTTCTCGTTTTTCTCGGTCATAAAAAAATGCTTCTTGAATTTCCTCATCACTGACTTGAACCAATTCTGTTAAAGCATCTTGAAATTTTTGGATGACCAAGGCTTCTCGATAAGATTTTTCAAAATCAAAAACAGACAAATGCAACCCCTGTTTTAGGATGTTTTCGTAAGTAACAAGATCAAAGGGTTTTCCATCCATTCCAAATTTTTTTTGAATGGCTTCAGAAAGTTCAGCATCTGTGATGATCAGCCCTCCCTCTTGAGCTTTTTTTAGAAAAATAAGTCGTTGCCATGTCAAAGGGGTTAGCGTGCGTTCATCCGGTGGTCGCCCTTGCTCGAGGGAAAGAATGGCAGATACGTTTGTTTTAGCTTTTAAAAAATTGGATAATCTAATTTTGTCTCCGGAAATAACTGCGAGGAT
The DNA here is from genome assembly GCA_016178055.1 of Chlamydiota bacterium. NCBI lineage: Bacteria > Pseudomonadati > Chlamydiota > Chlamydiota bacterium. The sequence goes on from JACOUC010000009.1 coordinate 34,205, forward strand.
CGGATCTTCTTTTTTTACAAAGGCGCTCTCGATTCCAAAGAAAATGAAGGGAGGAACAATCAAAATTAAAAGGATAAGTAGGATGAGTTTTCTATTTTTTCTAAGTTGATCGAGCATTTGAACTTTCCTTAAAAAGGGTCACCGGTTACCTGTCTTCAGTGACCGGTCGCCTGTCTTCGGTAAAAACAATACTTCCATGACCCGAGCCTGGAGACAGGTGACGGGTGACTATTTTTAGAAACATATGTATCATTTCTTTTTGGATACGGCTAGAAAAATCAGTCCATGGTCCACGGTCTACAGTCCATAGAAATAAATACTTCCATTAAGTCTGTCGATCGTTGACTGTCGACTGTGGACTCTTTTCATCCTTAGTGGACGAAAGTTTGTAGGGACAACAATGAAAAACAGTTGTACGCTATTTGTATGACTGTCATCATTGATGTCCACAACATGCTTCACGAAGTGAGGCTTTATCAAAAGCTTAGTCTTAAGCATTATGAGGAAGCTCTTCAGAAAATGATTCATGACCTGGTTCAATACCGGGATTGGACAGGGGATCATCTTGTTCTGGTTTTTGATGGGACCCTCCGAGAGGATCTTAAGAGGTATGGGGTTGAGATGATTTTCAGTGGTTTCGAGAAAAGCGCAGATGCCTGTATTGAAGCTTGGGTTGCAAAAGCTTCTTCGAAATCCAATATTCTCGTTGTAACTCAAGATCATGGGATTCAGAATCTAGTAACCGCTTTAGGAGCTCGCTTTATTTCCCCTTCCCAATTCAAAAGGTCCATGGACTTTGAAATTGAAAACCACAAGCCCAAGCGTTTCAAATTTTAAGGTAACAGGGAAAAGAGGCGGTCCGCTCCCACGATATAAAGGCCTTTTCCTTTCTGGATGTAAATATTCCTTTTGTTGACGACCTGAATGGCAAGATCTGATTGTACTTTTTCTTGAAAATAGGGAAGACTTTTTGATAGAGATGTTTCATTTTCCTTTGCCTCTATCAAAAGGACGACCTTGTTTTTATTTGTGATTGCGAAATCTATTTCTTGCCCTTCTTTTGTTCGAATATAATGCAGTTGAAAGTTCCCTTTGCCTTTTTCGTTCCAGCATGAGATAGCGCGTTGAAGTTGGACGGCGACAAAGTTCTCGAACTTAGCGCCAACCTTGTCAGCCATTCCCCAGTCCCAAAAATAGTATTTCTCTTCTCTGAGTATGCTTCGAGATAAACGGGCGGTCCATGGTTTGATGGAAAAAATGAGATAGACCCTTTTCATGGCCTCAAGCCAGGAACGAATAGACCCATGAGCCACTTCCAGAGGGGTGACCAGGGAATTGAGGGATAAAGGTGCCCCAATTCTTTCAGGCAAAAGATAAAGCAGAGTTTCAAGTTTTTGAATTTGCGTGATTTTTGTTAAATCACGTAAATCTTCATGAAGGATGAGAGAGATATGCTGATCTCGCCAGCGTGTATAGAATTCTTCCGTACCCACAGAGAGAGGTTCAGGATAGCCCGTTAAATGAATCAGGTGATCCAGCGCTTCTCCAAAATCTCGATTTGCCTCTGGGAAAATGGGGGAGGCGTCTTTGGGCGTCCATTCAGGATTGGGAGAGGATCTTGGGTTTGAAACGATTTCTCGAACGCCCAAGGGAAGCATTTTGAAAAGGAAATATCGTCCAACCAGGCTATCCCCCGATCGTCTAAAAAGATCCAGTCTGGCGCTACCCGTCACAATAAACTGGGTTTTTTCATGCCATTCGTCATAATATCCCTTTAATAGATTCTTCCATTTTGGGTATTTATGTATTTCATCGAAGGCAACCCACGATTGATTGTGATCACTGGGAATATCTTCTATAAAAAAGAGGGGATTGGCGATATATTTTCTTTTAACCGTTGCCGTATCCCAGTTATAGTAAAGATGATCTTGGCCCTCTTCTTTCAAAAATCGTTGAACAGCGGTTGTTTTTCCAATTTGTCGAGGTCCGGCGATGAAAGACATTCTCCCGTGCAAGAAATCTTTTGAAAGGGCCCAAGTCAGTACATTTCTGGGATAAAAAGTTGTCATAAGTGATCATGACTAGTTTACATTCAACTTTAAAATAGTCAAGACTAATTTTTAGTTGACTAAAAATTAGTCTTTAACTCGACGCAACCTTTCCCATGACTGTTACATTACCCAATAGATTAAATTTTAATTGCAATGAGTTCTTTTTTTCTACATAATCTGCCATATGAATGTTAAGAGATACGATCGATGGATATTGGCTATTTTCCTTTTAGGGCTCGGGCTAGGGTGTGTAGGTTGCTCAACACCAGAAGGGGGTTCTTCTCTTCCCTGGGCTCAACCTGAACCCTGGGAAGGAACTCCGGTTGGAATCCCGATGAGTAATCAACAATGAAAAATATGATCAAGAGATTTCTGGTTGTTTTTACAATCTTAGGATGGTTCTTTGATTTAGGTCTTACCTCAGGCCTCGCTCGTTGGCGGGATCAAGGACAATCAGAAAAATATTTTAAAATATGGGAAGAAAAATCCGAATGGGAACCGTTTGCGATTGAAGGATATGCCTTACTTCTTCAGCAAAATTATCAAGGGGCTCAAGAAAAACTTCAAAAAGCGATTGCACGTGGATGCTCGCTCGGAAAAATCTATTTTCAATTAGGTTTGTGTTTTGACAAATTAAATCAGCCCCAAGAGGCCATTCAAAATTACAAGCGGGCCTTAGAAATTTTTCCAACGGCTACTCTCAAGAAAAGTGAACAGAATATTGAAGAGTACACTTTTCTCACTCACCATAACTTAGGGGTCGTTTACCTTGAACAGAGTCGTGATTCTGACGCGGTTCAAGAGTTTGAAAAAGCGGCTCAATTAAAACCTGAAGATGCTTCGACACAGGTTAATCTCGGGATTCTCTATTCTAAAAATGACATGTTCGAAAAAGCCATTGATGCTTATGGGAAAGCGCTTAAATATGACACTCAATCAGCTCTGGCCCATTACAACTTAAGTGTTCTCTTAAGAAAAATGGGTGAGAAAGAAGAGGCTCAAAAACATTTAGAAAGTGCGATGAGTATTGATCCTTCTTTGGAAAAACCTTTAGGTAAAGCGACAGAATCAACGGAGATTAAAAACCCCTTCGCCTTAACCCAGGAAGAAGTTTTGGAAATTAAAAAAAATGCCAGTAGTGCAGATGACTTAATCGCTTTAGGAAATCTTTATCTTGCTCGCTTGGAGTTTGAAAATGCCCTTTCTTCTTATGAAGAAGCCATTACAAAAGATCCCAAAAAGTTAGACGCTTATTTGGGAAAGGCACGGGTTCTCCTCAGGCTTGATCGATCTCTAGAGGCTGAAAAGGTTTTTTATCAGGCGCTTCTTCTTAATCCAAATCAGTGGGAAGCCCACATTCAATTAGGGAAAATTTATTACGATTTGGGTCGAATTCAAATGGCTTGCAAAGAATTTGAAAAGGCCAATAAGCTTAAAGAAAATCAGGTGGACACTTTATTTTTCCTTGGGGTAGTCAATGAATACCAAGGAGAGGAAAGATACGGAAAGGGGTTCCCTGTGGATCAAGCCAAACAATATTATGAAAAGGTTTTAGAGATGGATCCTAAGCATATGCAGGCTCGGACGAACTTGGCCAATGTTTATGCCCGTCTTGGTGATTGGGATCAGGCAAAAAAGGAATTTGAAAAGGCTTCTGAGGTGGCTTCTGATTCTGCTTATGCCCATTATAACTTGGGTTATATTTACGATGAATTAGGTTTAAGGAAACAATCGATTGCAGAGTATCTGAAGGCCGTGGAGCTTAATCCTAAGCTAACGGATGCTTACTTCAATCTTGGTTTTGTCTATGGCGAGCATAAACTCTTTAAGTATGCTGAGAAAGAATATCTCAAAGTGCTTGATCTCGATCGGAATTATGCAGATGCCTATTTTAATTTGGGTATTCTTTATGATCGTTATCTCAAGGATAAGGACAAAGCCCATACTTATTATCACGAGTATGCTTTGAGAAGTCCCAATGCTCCGATGGATGAAAAGCGGGTGTTAAAGAGAAGAATCATTAAGCTTTATCCGTAACCTGATTGCTTATTCGTCCCACCACCTACTGTATGACCCCGGTGGATCCGATTCAGGGGTCAGCAGCAGGTGGTGGGATTATCCTGAGCGACTGTGTTCACATGAATTTAAAACCAACCACTGAATCTGATTTTTCCAATCTTGGAATTAGTTCTCTAGAAACAAAACCTTCGATTCTTTCCAAAAAGGAAGAGCTGCGTTCTGAAGTTCAAGATTTGCTTCCTCGTGAGAAATTAGAGCGAGATGGCCCTGAGCGCTTAAAAGATTACGAACTTCTTGCGATTCTTTTAAGAACAGGTTTACCCAAGAAAAATGTTTTGCAGGTGTCAAAAGAGATTTTACGGACCTATCCTCCTGAAGCCCTTTTGAATCTTAAAATGGAGCCCCTGAAGAAAATTCGGGGAATAGGCCTTTCCAAGGCGAGTACGCTCGTAGCGGCTTTTGAACTTGCTAAGCGGGCCTTCCATAAAGGATTAGGAACCTCTTATACGATTTTGAGATCGAAGGATATTCTTCCTTTGATCACTTCCATCCGTTCTTCACGTAAAGAGCATTTTATCGCTATTTTTTTAAATTCAAGAAAGCAGGTGATTCATCAAGAAACCATATCGATTGGAGTTTTGGATGGAAGTTTGGTGCATCCCCGTGAGGTCTTTCAACCTGCGATTCAGATTTCTGCAGCCTCGGTGATTTTCGCCCACAATCATCCTTCGGGAGATGTTTCTCCCAGTCGAGAGGATATTCTGATCACTCAGCGGCTTTGCCAGGCGGGGCTTCTTTTGGGAATTGATGTTCTGGATCATGTGATTATTTCAAAGGATGCTTTTTTAAGTCTTCGGGAGGATGATCCTTCAAACAGCATTGGTTTTTCACGTGAGGGATTTTAGGCTCGTGAACGAGAGATCATGAGGAGTTATGGCTAAGCCGATTAAAGAAATATATCCAACGCTTGAAAAATATGTTTCTAAGGATGCCTTTTCATGGATTCTTAAAGATGGTCTTTCGAAAACAGATTTAAACGCAATCGAAAATCAATGTCGAATTCAATATCTTGGAAGTCGTACAGGGGCTCAATCGATCGATGTTTTAGCTCGTGATGTTTCTCAAGAGTTCTTTAAAAATCCCAAAGCTCGAGAACTCATTGCCTATTATTTAAATGCCAGTACTCAAAATGAAGTTGCTGAAATAAGCCGCATGGCCATTCCTGATATTCTGATCAAGTTACGAGAGAACCAAAGTGTCATGATGGAAACAGGAAAGGTGGGAAGATATCTTTGGGCCCTTTTAATCGATGAACGGCCTGAGGCGTTAAATATTATTCCGATCTTTATTTTGAAGGTTCTTGAAACCATTCGCAAATTTACCAGTCTCTTACAGCAAATTCGTAAATCTGAAACTCCTTCACCTCTTCAGAATTTCAAAAAACCTCCGACTTTGGATCCGGCTTCTTCCAAATGGAAGGAGGAACTCAATCAGGCAAAAAGAGAGCGTTTAGATGCAAAGTTTGCTCTTGATAAATCAGAAGCCAAAAATACTCAGCTTGAAGATCGGTTACAGGAACTCCAAAATTTGTATAAAACCACACTGACCGAGGCTCAAGGGCTTAAGCATGAAAAAAATTCATTCCTTAAAAAAATAAAAGAATTAGAACATTCTGTCAGTGAAATTAAAACTGAACGTAAGGATAAGGAATCGCTGGAAAGTAGGTTGCATCAACTTGAGCGAGAAAATAAAATCCTGAAGTATGAGCTGGAGAAAAAAGATAAAACACTTGAAGAATTCTCAAAAATAAAAGATGAGCATGAAAAACTTCTTAAAAATAAGACGCTTCTTCAAAAAAGGATTGACGAGTCTGAAAAGTTGATTCTTTTCAAAACGGAAGAAATTGATAAAATCAGAGAGGAAATTAAAAAGGAAGCCTTGATTAAGAAAGAGGCTAGGAAAGTTCTTAAAAATCCTGTTCCCCGTGTTGGAATCTTTGTGGATGTTCAAAATATCTTTTATGCTTCTAAAGAGAGATACGAAAGAAAACTCGATTTTCAAAAACTTCTTTATCAAACTTTACAGGGTAGAAAATTAGTAAAAGCAATGGCGTATGTGGTTATTACCCCTGAAATTAATCAGAACAATTTTATGAACACGCTTGAAACCATGGGCTATGAAACCAAAACTAAAAATTTGAAAATTCGTCGCGATGGTTCAGCCAAAGGGGACTGGGATTTAGGGATTGCCATTGACACAATCTCTATGGCAGATAAATTAGATGTGGTGGTCTTGGTCAGTGGGGATGGGGATTTTGTTGATTTGGTCCGAATGCTTAAAGCAAAAAATATTCGTGTTGAAGTGGCTTCATTTCTCCATAACAGTTCTGCGGATCTGATTGACTCAGCTGATTTTCATTTTATCCTTGATGAAAAGATTCTCCTTACCTCATGAAGTTAAACCCGATTTTTCTAGGGGGGCTTTTTCTTGTTTTATGCCTTTTTATTGGATTTTCAGTTTTTTCAAGGAAAGAACAACCTGCTTATGGGAAATTGACTTTGCCAAAACTTGATTTAAAAACCCTCAATTTTCGAATTGAAGAAGGTCGGGCCCTTTTTCAGACCAAAGGTTGTGTGAACTGTCATACTTTTAAGGGAATTGGAAAGCCCGTTGCTGCTTCTCTTTCCATGTTAAGAAATTCTACAACCCCTGATTTTTCAAAGGCTTGGATTGAAAACCCACAAAAAATGAGACCTGGAGTTCGTATGGAAAAAATCAATATGACCCAAGAAGAACTTCTTTCCCTTCTTTATTATCTCTACGAGTCGAATTGACTCACTTTAACCTTGACAGAGCCATTCAGAGTTTTATAATAAATCTTATAGGATTTGATATGCGACAAAAAATCACATTAAGTGTCATAAAATATTTATTATAAGTAAGTTACATTTTAGGACAGCTTGAGGATCATTTATATTTAAAAATTAGCCTGACTTTCATCCCAAGGACAGCGATAGGAAATGAGAACCGAGACGCAAGAGCTTGAGCCATATTGGCCTGAAGAAAACGTAGGCATACACTGACAGGTGTCTGTCGAGGCTTTCTGAAGGCCAAGATGGCCAAGATCTTGCGTCGAATTCCGGATCGTGGGCATGTCGAGAATTATTTCCTTCAACTGGCCCAAGAAAAGGGTTTTCTCGAGAGTGTTTTTAACAGCATGCTAGAAGGGATTGTGGTGACGGATCGAAGGCAGGAAATTATTTTCATTAATCATGCTGCTCAGGAATTTTTAGGTGCACGGGATACCGAAATTCTACATGAAAATCTGCCAAAATATTTGGCATCCCTTGAACTTGATGAGCTTGCAAAATTGATTGAATTAGACTGGGGTAAGTTGATCCATCGAGATGTTCAAGTCATTCATCCTATCGCAAGAATGCTTCATTTAAATGTTTTTCCTCTGATCAGTTCAGAAAACGCCTTTTTAGGATTGGTTTTAATTTTGAATGATGTAACTAAGAAGAAAGAAGAGGAACTTGATCATTTAAGAAAGGAAAAGCTTCAGACGATCAGTCTTATGGCGGCTTGTATTGCTCATGAGATTGGAAATCCATTAAATGCGATTGATATTCATCTTCAACTTCTTGAGAGAAATTTAAAAAAGGAAAAGGCATCTCGGACCCAGCATCTCTTAGATTCTGTAAAAATTATTCGAACAGAAATCAATCGTTTGGATCATACGGTTCGATCGTTTCTTGGTGCTGCAAGGCCTATGAAGGTCAATCTTCAGGGATCAGACCTCTGGAAAATTTTGGAGGAAACCTTAGATGTGGTGAGGGAGGAACTTTCTGAGCGTAAAATCACCCTTAAAAAAAGTTTTGATTCTAAACTTCCCAAAATGATGGTAGATGAATTTCAAATCAAACAAGCCTTTTCAAATATTATTAAAAATGCGATTGAGGCGATGCCTCACGGGGGAATTCTTAAAATTGATCTTTCGTTCGAGAATCATCATGCGAAAATCTCTTTTGAGGATAATGGGGAGGGGATTCCCATGGAGAGTCTTCCCAAGATTTTCGAGCCTTATTTTACGACGAAGGCCAGTGGTTCTGGATTAGGACTGATGATTTCCTATCGCATTGTTAAAGAGCATGGAGGGAAGATAGAGGTCACCAGTCAGCCTGGAGTTGGGGCGACATTTACCGTTACCCTCCCTTTAGGACTTAGGCGTAAGATGCAGCTCTTGACAGAGGGATAGAAAAACAGGTGATGGGTTAAGAAAACAAGGGTTTATTTTAAAAATCAAATATCAAAAATCAAAATTGCGGTAGAGATTTATGAAAAACTTCTGAAATGAATAAGTCTTTGAATTTTAATTTATGAGCTTAGCTTGTGAGTTGTACATATTCAAATTAGATATATTCTTCTAAATTGCAGAATCATTTTAGATTTTAGTTTGTCATTTTGGTTTTTGCATTTTGGTTTTTGATATTTTGAATTAAGGTAGGTTATGATTCCAAAAATTTTAATTGTCGATGATGAAATAAATACCCGTGAGGGCCTTGCCCGGGCTCTCGGCCCCGTGGGTTATGAGGTTTATCTTGCCGCGAATGGAGAAGAGGCGCTTAAAATTTTAAGAGAAACCTCCATGGATCTTATGCTGACAGATCTTCGCATGAGTGGGATGGGCGGGCTTCAACTTTTAGATGAAGCACATCAATTGGATGCTAATCTTAAGATTATTGTTTTTACAGCTTATGGATCTATTGAGACTGCTGTTCAAGCGATGCGTCGGGGCGCTTATGATTATTTGTCTAAGCCTGTCAATTTAGATGCACTCGAAATCATTTTATCGAGAACCCTTCAGGCAAAAAGGATGGAAAGCGAAAACCAGCTTCTACGGGAGCAATTAAATAAAAAATTTGGATTTGAAAACATTATTGGCGAAAGTCAAAAAATGAAGGAAATTTATGAGTTGATTCAACAGGTGGCTCCTACCAAAGCAACGGTGCTGATTCAAGGGGAAAGTGGAACAGGAAAAGAGCTCATCGCCCATGCCCTCCATCATTTAAGTCCTCGAAAAGATAAGCCACTCGTCGCTCTTCACTGTGCGGCCTTGTCTGAAAGTCTTCTAGAAAGCGAGCTTTTTGGACATGAGAAGGGCGCCTTTACAGGGGCCCTGGAACGCCACATTGGACGTTTTGAAAAGGCAGACGGAGGAACTATTTTTTTAGATGAAATTTCAGAGGTAAGTCCAAGGATTCAGGTCAAACTCCTCAGGGTTCTTCAAGAGATGGCTTTTGAAAGGGTGGGCGGAAATCAAACGCTTCATGTGGATGTTCGTGCCATTTCCGCGACGAATACCCATCTTAAAACAAAGGTGAAAGAAGGAAGTTTTAGAGAGGATCTCTATTATCGTCTCCATGTGGTTTTTATTCAAGTCCCGCCTTTACGGGAAAGGAAAGAGGATGTTCCTCTTTTAGTTCAGAATTTTTTAAAACAGGCATCCGCAGAAAATAATAAAATCATTCATTCTATTTCGCCCAAGGCGATGGAGGCATTGACGGATTATGAATGGCCTGGGAATGTGAGAGAGTTGAAAAATGCCATTCAAAGCATGGTCGTTCTTGCAAAGAAACCAGAGCTCGGTGCATCGGATTTACCTCCCGCCATTCGTGAAATGACGAAAAGTCAAACTTCCTTTTTGAATCCAGGGGTTCCGATAAGAGAGGCAGAAAAAAATCTCATTCTTCAAACCTTGAATTCTACTAACTTTAATAAAACCAAAGCTGCTCAGCTCTTGGGCATCAGTCGAAGGACCCTCCACCGAAAAATTCTGGAGTATAGTGGGCCCCAAAAACTGGACAACAATGATGCCCTCAACTAGGATGGGCATAAGGAGGGATCCAGAATGGGGAATTCTAATTGTCGTCAGTGGGGAATTATAGTTGTCGCTGAGCACTAGCCCACAGATTCTATTGAAGAGGCTAAAAAAATAACTTAAAATAATTCAAATCTTTGAGCTTTAAACTTTGAACTTTGAACTGTTTTAAAAAGGAGGTCTTATGGTCAGTGCCTATATTTTTATTGAAACGGATCACGGGAAAGCACGATTAGTCAATGACGCCATTCGTAAGCTCCCTTTTGTCAAAAGGTCTCATCCGGTGACAGGTCCGTATGATTTGATTGCCTTTGTAGAAGTCTTAGATTTAGCGGTGTTAGGAGAAGATGTCGTAACTAAAATTCAGTCTATTCCGGGGGTGGTCAAGAGCTTGACAAATATTGTGGTAGATTAAGGGCCCTGGGAAGTTTTTTCAAGGTGGGGTTCTGTCACCATTCCTATTTTGGAAATTCCTGCCTGATGGACTTGATCCATCATTTCAGCGACGAATCCGTAAGAAAGCTCTCGATCTGCTTTTAAATACAAGGTCTTGTCTTCTCTCGTTTTAAAAATATTTTTAAGATTTTGAGTTAAATCTTTGGGTAAAACAGATTTCTCATTTAAAAAAATCGTTTGCCCCTTGGTCAGGGTTAGAATCATTCGCTCTTCCATTTCAAGAGGTTTTAAACTTTTTGAGGTTTTAGGAAGATGGACATCAATGCCCTGGTAAATCATCGGGGCGGTTAGCATAAAGATGAGAAGCAAAACCAATACGATATCGACCAAGGGGATCACATTGATTTCGCATAAGGAACTCCCGAGTTTTTGATAGGAAGAAGGACCCTCGGCTGTTTCTAATTTAAAGGACATCGACAAGTTCCTGGTTTTGGATAGAGGATTGACTTAAACGATTCATGATTTCTAAAATTAAATTTTCCATCTCAGAGGACCATTGTCTTACACGATTGACAAAAAAATTATAAGCCATAACCGCTGGAATGGCAGCGCCTAGCCCCGCAGCCGTGGAGACCAGGGCTTCAGAAATTCCAGGAGCCACGACAGCCAGACTTGCGGACCCTTCAGCACCAATTCCCCGAAAGGACTCGATAATCCCCCATACGGTTCCAAAAAGGCCAATGAAAGGGGCGATGCTTGCAGTGGTTGCAAGGACTGGAAGATGGTTCTCCATTTTTCCAATTTCCCTTGAGGCGGCTTGGCGCATCGACCGATGGCAGGCTTCAAGTAGGAATTTTCCCTGTCCCTGAGAGAGAGCGGCGCTATTTTGCTTTTCAGAAGATAGAACCTTCGCTGTTGCTAACCCAATTTGGGCCAGGGGACTTTCAGAATGCAAATTTGAGATCGCATGAATTTTAGAATGAACGGTTTCTCTTTCAAAGGCCTTTAAAAATTTTTTAGAGGATTTTTTAATTTGGTAAAGTTGCCATGCTTTTTCAAATACAATCGCCCAACAAACAATTGAAAATATTCCCAGAATGAGAAAAATAAATTTGGCAACGGGCGCTGCACTTAAAATAATATCAAGAATATTGGATCTGAGTAGATGACTTGGATTCACTTGAAAACCCCTCCTTCAAAAGGATTATTCAACAATATAATGTTCGGGGTGTCAAGAAACTATGAAAATGCATAGTCAACGGTCCACAATCCATAGAAAAAATGCTTCCTTGAATCTATCACCTATTTTAGTTATAATAAACCTTGGTAGGTGTAAGGGATTGGAAAGGAGGTGAAATCAGATGATGGAGATTATCTTTTTGGGTCTTGCGGCCATGAGCGCTCCCTTGTTTGCAAAGTACGCTGGCTTCGAGCATAAGAAAATGGCATTTGATCTGGTTGGTGTATCCGGGCTTTTCTTCATTTTGGGGTCTGCTTTTACTTTTGTTTTCTCAAAAGTGGAGATGTTTAGCCTGCTAGGTCATTATGGCATGCTTCTCAGTTATTTTGCTGGATTAGCCGGCATGATCGTAGGTGCTTTGTGGGCGGGCCTTGATCTCTTGTTTGAAGTGCTCATGCATACGCGGTCTATTCATCATTAATATAGCCGATAGAAGAAGGGGTGGAAAGGAAGAGAAAACGCCAACTTCTTTAAGGAAAAAGAGATAGGGAGCATAATTTTGTTAAAACTCTCAAGCAGCGATAGAGAGACTTCGTTTAAGTCTGGCAGATTTGATTTTGGATACAGTTATTCTGGAGCAAGTTAGGGGATATGGCCAAGTATAAAATATATGCAAAGCATTTGAATTACGTAAGTTAAGTTTCATATTCTGTAATTGCTTTTGACATATAAAAACCACACTCGTTTACGGAAAACTTTCTAAAGAAAAAGCACTAACTAGGGCTAACCTCTGTTTCTTCCTCTTCTTCCTCTTCTAGGACGATCTCAGACTCAGAATTATTAGGATCAAATGAATTGTTCAAATTTGTATTAGAAACTGCAGGAGAGGTGCTTGAACCATTGGAGCTAGCGATCCAGTTTCCATTCTGAGATTCTGTAATTCTTATGATGGCTCCCCTTTCATATGTTTGTACATTTTGATTTCCTTCAGAGGTCCAAATACTCAGACTGAGTTTTCCCTCGAGTACTTTAATGACGGTTCCCGCTTCTAATAGAGGAGCATTCTCTCCTGTTTTTAAAACAAGACGAGGACCCTTCGGATATATAATTTCTATTAATCCGATAAAATAAGTAATTTCTGGTGGTTTGGATGCTTTGCGCTCAACAGCTGTAGGTGCTGGTGCTTTTTGGACTGCAACAAGGACAAGAGCTAAAACTAAGAGAACGGACGCAACAACCTTCATAAGATTTCCCCCCTTGCGTTAAGTGATTGAAAAACATTTTATGAAAATAGACCAAAAAATTACAGAATGGCTGGACGGATGTTCCTAGCCCGCATTTCTCATCAGATTTCGTCGCGAGAGCGCCACGTCCGCCTTGGATGTGAGGAAGACGACCGAGGCCATGTGAGGCATACTTTACAGTATGTTGAGCGTGGCCGACCGAGTCTGACGAAGCAGACGAGGCGGAATTGGCGCTCGCAGCAGAAATGTGATGAGAAATGCGGGCTAGTTGAAAGACAATCTACACGATATGACTCTATGCTGTCAAGTAGTGTAAAAGATCCCAAATCCAGCGATAGAAAAATAGAGTAGGGAAGCAGAAATTTTAACAAGGTTGTGTAGGGAGTTTTTTATTTTTCGGGTTTAAAAAGGGCTTTGATTTTTCTTAAAGAAAAATCTTTAAAACGGGTGAAGACAAGATCAGCCTCCTTCAGTTGAGTCCGAGTGTAGGTATGAGCCAAGGCAACACACTTCATCGACGCCTGATGAGCTCCCTTGATCCCTGCAATGGAATCTTCAATCACGAGACATTCCTGGGGTAGAATTTTTCGGCGTCGATTTAATCTTTGAAGGGCTTTCAAGTAACTCTCAGGGTTCGGTTTACTCTTTGGAGTATCTTCCGCTGAAATAATGACTTGAAAATGTGAAAGTAAATTTGCGCGTTTTAAAATCCATCGGATCTCGTTTCCCAATGCTGCAGAGGCTATGGCCAAGGGATAGAGTTTGGATAATCGATGGACCCACTTCTTGACTCCTGGGAAAAGAACCCTATGCTTCTTCTCAATAAAGGTTTCGTAATAAGTCGCTTTTCTTTGAATGAGCTCCTGAATTTTAAGAGAGGCCCTTGAACAGTTTTCTTTTTCTAATATTTTTTCGAAACAATTTTTATCGTCAAAGGCGAGATAATTTTTATAATAATCCTTAGTTGTTAAACGAATTCCTTCCTCTTTCAAAACCTTTTGCAACATTTTAAGATGAATAGGTTCATCATTAATGATCACACCGTTAAAGTCAAAGATGATGGCCTTCAATATAAAACGTGGTGAGTGGTGAGTAGTGAGTGGTGAGTCATGCATGATCAGAAGATTTTTTCCCTACTTTTAGAGTGTGTTGATAAAATCAATCATTTGACGGAGTCTTCCCCAATGTTGTCGATTAAAATGAAAAATGAGGCGAGGGAAGGTTGCAAGATCAGGTTCATTGGCTTCGTCTTCTGTCGCATTCCCTTTTTCAATTTTCCCTTCGGCAATGAGATCTTTAAATTCTTGATTTAAAGTTGAAACGGCCGAGTCGGGAATGGCTTGAGTAAGTCTTAGAACCAATTGGTCTGCGACAAATCTAGAGGAGTGAAAAATTTTATAGAACCCGACTACTTCTTTCACGGCATCTTGAATATTGTAAAAAATGCGAAAAAGGCCCATATCATCAGGAGAGATCAAATTTGTTTTAAGAAGATGCTTTTCAATAAATGCCTTCCAGTCTTCCCAATAATCATTTCCTTTGGGGGCAACCATGACAATGGGCCGGGGAGTAGATTTGCCCGTTTGAATAAGTGTTAGGGCTTCAAACCCTTCATCATGGGTTCCAAACCCCCCTGGAAAAAGGACAATGGCGTCAGACTCTTTCACAAAAATGAGTTTACGTGTAAAAAAATATTTAAAATTAATCAGCTTTGGGTCGTTTTCAATAAAGGTATTTGCTTTTTGTTCAAAAGGGAGTCGAATATTGACCCCAAAGCTTTTTTCTCTTCCAGCTCCTTCATGGCCGGCTTTCATGATGCCGCTGGCAGCCCCTGTAATCACCATCCAACCCGATTCACAGAGGAGATGTGAAAATTCCTTGGCCATTTGATATTCAGGAGCCTGTTCCTCTGTTCGAGCTGAGCCAAAAATCGATGCCTTACGCACTCGGCGGTAAGGAGAAAAAACCTTAAAGGAATAGCGAAGTTCTTTCAGGGCAGAATTAATAATTTTTAAATCACCTCGCTCAGTTCCATCTTCCAACAGTTTAAAAGAGGTGTTCACAATTTCTTCTAAAAGGTCGTTTTCTTTAGATTTCTTAAGAAGTTCGATCAAATGATGAAATTCTTTTTCAGAAGGCAAAGGTCGTTGCTGTTTTTTCATAGTTGTAGCCATGAACTTTCGTTCACTCATGTAGATGAAAAAAGTCCACAGTCGACAGTCCACAGTCAACGGTCGACAGATTTAAAGAAAGCATTTTTTTATGGACTGTGGACCGTGAACTATGGACTCGTTAACACTTATGATTGAGTTTTAACTTTAGAATCGATAGGCTATTATAACAGTTATAAAAATAAGCTGTAAGCGATAAGTTATAAGCTGTAAGTAAGAATAAACTCTTTTAAACTTACGACTTATAGCTTACAGCTTATAACTGATTTGGAGGTTTGCCATGATTCATCCTACAGCCGTTGTCAGTCCAAAAGCTGAGCTCGATTCAACCGTCGAGATTGGGCCTTATGCGATTGTTGAAAATCACGTGAAAATGGGAGCTCGTACGAAAGTAATGGCCCATGCCTATGTGACGGGATATACCGAGATAGGGGAGGATAACCAAATTCATATGGGGGCAGTGATTGGCCACTTTCCTCAGGATTTAAAATTTGATCCTAGCACTCGAAGTTATTTGAAGGTAGGCCATCGCAATGTTTTTAGAGAATATGCGACAGTCCATAGAGGGACAGAACTTGAAAGCTCTACGGTGATCGGGAGTGACAATTTTTTAATGGGAGGAGCGCACGTTGCTCACAATTGTCATATTGGAAATAAAGTCATTATTTGTAATTACGCGGTATTGGCAGGACATTCTCATGTAGCGGATCAGGTCTTTATTTCAGCCAGTGTGATGATTCATCAGTTTATTCATGTAGGTCGCCTGGTCATGTTTTCAGGCGGGGCCGGGGTCTCTCGGGATGTTCCGCCCTTTATGATGGCTTGTGAGCGCAATGAAATTTGGTCGATTAATTTAGTGGGTTTGCAAAGAGGTGGAGTTTCTCCAGAATCTGTGAAGGAAATTAAGCGGTTGTACAAAATATTCTATCGATCAGGCCTCAATATCACAAATGCCCTCAAGAAAATTGAAGAGGAAAATTTTCAAAGTTCAGAAGTAAAAGAGTTTGTCGAATTTATCAAAAATTCTCCTAATGGCGTTTTACCGCATCGGGAAATGTAGGTGCTTAATTCTCTTATAAACCTCATAAAGTAAAATCGTAGGGGTAACGACGTTACTTAAACTCTTAAGATATATAGTATAGATCATTATATCGATACATTTTTTATGTCGAGCGACTTTAGCTGAAATTGATTTTTTGGCATATGCACTTGATTCCCGTCGATGCAAGCACTATGGAAAAATTTGTAGTCGCCCCATTTATGGGGCCGTCATGGGACTGCCCGATAAATCGGGCGACTACAAAATCTTAACTGGGGGAATCAAGTGCATATGCCAATTGATTTTCTTGAATCCAAAACCTTTCAAGAGGGTACCTTTCTTCTGATCTTTGGAAAAAAGCTTCTTGAACTGTTTCTCAAAATGGTTGGGAGGAGAATTTTTTACCTGTTTTGGATCATCATCAGGTAGAATGGCTTGATGGTTAGAAAAGGCCTATCAGGAAGATTGGATTCTTCACGGGTACCATGATCCTGAAATGCCCTTTGGAAAAGTCAATAAAGAAGGGGAGAATTTTGTAGGAGACCTCCGAAAGTGAGGAATTGTATGCCCTATCCCATTCATCGATTGAGACGATTGCGTCAAAATAAAATTTTACGAAGCTCCATTGATCAGGTCTTGAAAGAAATTAAAGAAGCCGTTTCCTTAGGAATCCCTGCGTTTCTTTTATTTGGAATTCCAACTTCAAAGAATGCTCAAGGAACTGAAGCCTATGGCTCTGGCGGCATTGTTCAAAAGGCCGTTCGTGCCATCAAAAAAGAATTCCCTGAAATTTTGGTTATCACAGATGTTTGTCTTTGTGAATACATGGATCACGGGCATTGTGGAACCTTAAAAGATCAAAATTCAAAATTCAAAATTCAAAATTTGAAAGAGGTAATTATTGATAACGACTTAACGCTTAAATTGCTACAAAAGACAGCTCTTTCTCACGTAGAATCAGGTGCGGACATCGTTGCCCCCAGTGGCATGATGGACGGAATGGTTCAATCTATTCGCATGGCTTTGGATCAAAAGGGCTTTCAAGATACCCCTATTCTTTCTTACGCAGCCAAATTTGCTTCGGGCTTTTATGGCCCTTTCCGAGATGCAGCTGAATCCCCTCCTCAATTTGGAGATCGCAAGAGTTATCAAATGCCTTTCTCAAACCGTGAAGAAGCATTAAGGGAGATTGCGCTTGATATTGAGGAAGGAGCAGATATGGTCATGGTAAAACCCGCTTTGGCCTACTTAGATATTATTCGAGATATTCGCGAGAAATTTCATATTCCTGTGGCGGCTTATCATGTGAGTGGAGAATATTCAATGGTGAAGGCGGCCCATGAAAAGGGTTGGCTTTCTGAAAAAGAAATAGTTCTAGAAATTCTCACGGCCTCTCGCAGGGCAGGGGCTCATATCCTCATTACTTATTGGGCCAAAGACGTAGCAAAGTGGTTTAAAGCCAGGTAACAAGAATAAATTTTTTGTAATCGTTTAACCTGCATTTCTCATCACATTTCTGCTGCTCTTCTCCGATTCCGCCTCGTCTCTGGGTGCAGACTCGGTCGGCCACGCTCAACATACTGTAAAGTATGCCTCACATGGCCTCGGTCGTCAACCTCCCCTCCAAAGCAGAATCAGGCGTTCCTCGCCGACGAAATCTGATGAGAAATGCGGACTAACCCCTCCCATCAAGGGAGGGGAATTGTTTGGTTTTCGCACCCGCCTGAAGGAATTGTTAAATAAGGCTTGAATATTTCCCAGAAGTAGGGTATCCTTACAAATGGGAGGTTGTGCATATGATTTTTGCCAAGATTTCAAGTAAGAATCAACTCACGTTGCCCAAAGATATTGTTCGATCCTTAGGTTTGAGAAGAGGGGATCTTCTCTCAGTGAGAAGACTGGATAATAAAATTATTCTTGTCCCTCAGTCTTTCGAAGATAAATATCCGGAGGATCTCTTGGAGCGCCTTGAGAAAAAGTTGAGCAAAGGCCTTTTACCAAAGGAAAAGAAATTTTCGAGCAAGAGAGACCTTTTGGAAGATTTAGACAAGTGATAAATGAGCAGATTCGAACTTACCTACACGTCTCATTTTAAGGCCATTTTCAAGAAACTTTTCCCCTCGGAACAGGAAAAAGTCAAGGAAGCCATTTCAGATATCCTTTCCTATAAAACCACAGGGGAAGCTCCCTATGGTCTGCGTATCAAACGCTTGAGACCTAAGATATTTGAAGCTCGCGTAGATCTTTATATCCGAATCGTTTTCTTTGCGCAAGGAAATATGATTCGCATGATAGCGTTAGGCAATCATGATGATATTTTAAGAACTCTCAGACAAATTGACCGAATCGATTTTTAGACCTTCTTCCGCCTCTTCATCTACTGTTTTCGCCCTCACCTCAATCGACCCCCCCTCTGGCGTAAACTTCACCGCATTGTAAACCAGGTTCATGATCACCTTCTCAATCTGGTCTCGGTCGAATTCGCCCTGAAGAGATTCTTCACATTCAAAAGAAAGCTTCAGATTCTTTTGCTCGGCTAGGGCCGACATAGAGTCTTCGATCTCTCTAAAGAAATCCCTCACATTCACCTGGCTCAAACGAAGCTCCAGTTTGCCCGCGTCAATTTTTATTAAGTCTAAAAGCTGATTCATCAGCTTCAAAAGCCGAAGGGCATTGTTGCGAACCACATTTAAGTTCTTGGTTTGATGGGGCTCTAGATGACCCTCTTTATCTTTGAGCATCATTTCCACAGGCGCCAGAATCAGTGTCAGAGGCGTACGAAGCTCATGAGAAATATTGCCAAAGAACTGGGTCTTGAGGCGATCGAGCTCTTGGAGTTTGAGATAAGAATCTTCTAAATCTTTTTTTGCTGAGATCAAAGCCTGATTAGAACTCTCAAGTGCCTGATTTGATTTTTCCATATCTGTCTTTGCCAAAAATTCTCTCCAGTGGTATTGGTGTCCCACGTGAGAGGCCACTAAAGTGATGAGCATCGTTGAGAGCAGAAAGAAATTATTATTGATGAAAAGGGGAAAATTTGTAATGTGATCAAAGATCAAAATGGGGATCAAATAAAAAGCGTACACAATCAGAACAGCGTAAAGTGTGTCTTTCATTTTCCAGGGGAGAAGAAGTCCCATCACGAGCAGCACAAGATTGAGTCCCGCATAATAGCTGCTCTCATAGCCGCCCAAAAATCGGATCATGATAGAGATCATGAGCCCTATAATCGTCACGATCAGTATTCCGGCTTCTCTTGAAAAACGCTTAAAGAATTTCAAGTAAGAGCTTGCGAAAATAAGAAGAATGATTGAGCAGGTGACTAATCTTAAAATCATGAAAAATTTAAAGTGCTCGGGTGTCGTGACAAGATCTAAAAATCCGAAAAGAGGAACCAAAGTGGTTGCAATGAAGACATAAACACGAATGCGCTTAACCAATAACTCTCGGGTTTCTACTTTGAATCTTTCTTGGATAGGGGTTGGGATAGAATTCATGAATTCGTTTCCGTGTTTTCTCTCTTTACCGTTTTCGCCCTTACCTCAATCGACCCGCCCTCCGGCGTAAACTTCACCGCATTGTAAATCAGGTTCATGACCACCTTCTCAATCTGGTCTCGGTCGAATTCTGATTGAAGGGATTCCTCGCACTCGAAAGAAAGCTTCAGATTCTTTTGCTCGGCTAGAGAAGACATAGAATCCTCAATCTCTCTCAAGAAATCCCTCACCTTCACCTGACTCAAACGAAGCTCCAGTTTCCCTGCATCAATTTTTATTAAATCCAAAAGCTGATTCATCAGCTTGAGAAGCCGCAGCGCATTGTTGCGAACCACATTCAAGTTCTTGGTTTGATGGGGCTCTAGATGACCCTCTTTATCTTTCAGCATCATCTCCACAGGCGCCAGAATCAGCGTCAGAGGCGTACGAAGCTCATGAGAAATATTGCCAAAGAACTGGGTCTTGAGGCGATCGAGCTCTTGGAGTTTGAGATAGGCGGTTTCTAAATTGATCTTCGCTATAAATTCTCTCCAGCGTTGTTGGTAACCAAGTCGTGAAGAAACGAGAGAGATCAGGAGAGTCGTAACCAGAAAAAAGTTATTGTTCAAAAAGATAGCCCAATCTGTAATTTTATCGGAAATAAGAATGGGAATTAAATAAAAGACATAAATGAGAATGCCTGTGATCAGCATATCTTTAATTTTCCAAGGAAGGAGGCCCATGGCAAGGATTACGGTGTTGAGACCCGCATAATAACTGCTTTCATAACCCCCAACAAATCTAATCATGGTCGCAATCATTAAAGATACAGACAGAGCAACGATCACTCCCATTTGTTTTGAAAATTTCTTAAAAAAAGTTGAATAGGAAAGACAAAAAATTAAAAACATAATGGTACTTGTGGTCAATCGTAAAGTGAGAAAAAGTTTGAAAAATCGAGGTGTGGTTAAGATATCTAACAATATGAAAGGAGGTATCAAGGAAAAACCGAGACAGGCAATGACTCTTGTTCGTTTGATAAGGAGTTCTTGTGTTTCGACTTGAAATCTTTCTTGAATATTAGCTGGAGACGATGTCTCGCAAGTGCCTTTAAATTCTTGATGGGGTACAGTCGAAATGTGAGCCATCTTTATACCTCTTCGAAAACCCCATTCTACGCTGCTTTTCAAGAAATCTCCAAGGCCTAAATTTTTCTTGCAAATAAAAAGGCAGATGAGTATAGTGGTAAAGCCTCTTTCGGATATCGAAAGAAAGAATTATAAAAATGCTGTTATTCCCGCAAGTTTTAAGCGGGAATCCGTGTGGGTGGTTCCCCGCTTACTGCGAAAGGGGTTGCTTCGCTGAAGCTTGCGGGGACGACGTCTGGATCCCCGATAAAAGCACTCGGGGATGACAACGTCGTAGCATTCGTTGTATTTGTTTAATATCACGGGGGGATTTTATGGAACCCAATGTCTTAGAAGAAATTCTAAAACTCAAATCTTTACGCCTCAGAAGATCCGATGTTGCCAGAACCTTAGGCATTCCTGTTTCAACGCTCAAATTTTATACCCAAGAAGGCCTTTTTAAGGTGGCAGAAACCACTGAAGGGGGCATGACCCTTTATGACCTGAGGGAAGTAGTGATCAGGCATTTCGAGATCGAGCGCTTAAAAAAAGAAGGCAAGTCTTTGGCCGAGATTAAAAGCGTGATATTGAATTAATGAAGAAAATCTTTCAAGTCAAGTAGGTTAGGATGACATTTAAGAAGTTAGCTTTTCGAACACATGCTATTCAAAGAATGTTTGAGCGCAACGTTTCGGAAGTTGACGTCAGGTATGTTCTGGAGATGGGTGCTGTGATCGAAGATTACCCATCTGATTCTCCTTTCCCGAGCCAGTTAATTTTGGGTTGGTGTAGTGGAAGACCGCTCCATGTTGTTGCTGCATATGATATGGAGGAGAAAAAAGCAATGGTGATTACTGTATATGAGCCGCATCCTTCGAAATGGGATGTTGATTTTAAGAGGAGAGTTGTCCCATGAAATGTTTTATTTGTAAACAAGGAGAGACCGTTTTTTCAAAGGCCACCGTGACCTTGGAACGTGAAGGAATGACACTCGTGGTAAAAAATGTTCCTGCGGATGTTTGTCAAAATTGTGGGGAAGAATATGTTGAAGAAAAAATCACGGGCCGTCTTCTAAAGGTGGCGAAAGAGGCTGTGATTGCTGGCGTGAAGTTAGATGTTCGAGAATATCAAGTGGCTTAGAGAATGGTGGACTCGTAATTGAAGTAACTCCTCTAGCCCCTCTTGTTATGAAAGTGGATGATGGATCATGGATGATGGATGTTGGATTCCTTTCTCTCGTTCAGGCTTGTGTAGTCGCCCGATTCATCGGGCAGCCCCATAAATGGGGCGACTACAAAACAAGGGAGGCGAGGTGAGGTAGAGGCGGGTGGGGCTTTTATTGCACACGATGACCCCCAAAAGGGTCATTGAAACATAAGAGGGGATGGGGGAGTTAGGAGGAAATATCAGATGAATCAAAATCGAGATAAGATCATGGCCTTGGTCAAAAAAAATTGGTCAAAGGTAGAAAAATTAAGCGTGAAAAAATTGGGACTTTTTGGTTCTTTTGCGAGAAATGAGGGGGGAGAGACCAGTGACATTGATTTTTTGGTCGAATTTGAAAAGAAATCTTACGACAATTATATGGATTTAAAAATATTTTTAGAAGATCTTTTAGCCTGTAAAGTGGATCTGGTGATTCGAGAGGCTATTAAACCTAGATTGCGTGATGCCATTCTTTCTGAAGTGATATATGCGACGTGATTATAAGGTGTATTTGCAGGATATTATCGATGCAATTGAGAGAATTAATGAATATGTTACGCTCATGACCTTTGAGGCCTTTGTCAAGGATCGAAAGACGTTTGATGCGGTTATAAGAAATTTAGAGGTGATAGGGGAAGCGATAAAAAATATACCTTTGGATGTGCGGGAACAAAAGCCGGAGATAAACTGGCGAAAGATAGGCGGTCTTCGGGATATACTGATACACGAATATTTTGGGGTTGACGCAGAAATTGTTTGGGACGTGGTTCAAAACAAAATAAAAATACTGGACGAACAAATTAAGTCTCTGATGTAGCTGCAGGAGTCGAGTTCTTAACCGAAGCTGAGGAATTACAAATCGGCAATGACGTCATTTTTGTGTCTTTGAAGCTACTGTTTTGTTCCCAGTGTGGTGAGCGGTACGTTCTCAGAGTGGCTTAGAGAATGGTGGACTCGTAATTGAAGTAACTCCTCTAGCCCCTCTTGTTATGAAAGTGGATGATGGATCATGGATGATGGATGTTGGATTCCTCTCTCTCGTTCAGGCTTGTGTAGTCGCCCGATTCATCGGGCAGCCCCATAAATGGGGCGACTACAAAACAAGGGAGGCGAGGTGAGGTAGAGGCGGGTGGGGCTTTTATTGCACACGATGACCCCCAAAAGGGTCATTGAAATGGGTTGGGTTGCTTAAAGGATTTGACTGGGATCAAGGCAACCTTACCAAGAATTGGAAGAAACATCGAGTCTCGTTTCTTGAATGTGAGGACGTTTTCTTCAACGAGCCTCTCGTCGTGGTTCAAGACGAAGTCCATTCGAGGGTTGAGCCTCGGTATTGCGTTTTAGGAAGAACGGATCAAGGACGGTTGCTCTTTGTTGTTTTTACAGTCAGGAAGGATTTGGTCAGGGTTATTTCCGCAAGAGATATGAGTCGAAAGGAAAGGGAGAGCTATGATGCAGCATTTAAGAAAGATCCCGAAATTTAGGAGCGAAAAGAAAGAAGCAGCCTTTTGGGCGACTCATGATTCTACGGAATATGTTGACTATACAAAGGCGCGGAGGGTTCATTTCCCTAATCTTAAGCCCTCGACTGAAACAATTTCTTTGCGACTGCCCAAATCGTTGCTGGAGCATCTCAAAATCTTAGCGAATAAAAGGGATGTGCCTTATCAAACACTTCTTAAATTATTTCTGGCGGCAAAAGTGGAAGACGAGTTTAAAGGCAAGTTTGCAAGGGCATCGTAAATGCTTTATTTGTAAACTTGGAGAGATGGCGATAGATGGTTGCGTGTTTTTCTCCCCTCTTAGTCGACCGAGTCCGGGTACCCGCCGCAGCGGGTGGACGAAGAAGTGGTTGGAGCCGAGAGGCAAAAACCATAAGAGGGGATGGGGGAGTTAAGGTGTATTTGCAGGATATTCTCGATGCAATCGAGAGAATTCATGAAGGTCATAGACCTCATTAAAATGTTTGACAAATAAGTTCAAAGTCTGATACGGTAGTCACCATGGGTTTTTGTTTGAATTTTTGATTGAACCACGCTTCGAGTCCATATTTTTTGGAGATGATAAAACGTTAGTTTCGAGCAAGTCCATGTGTGCAGTGGAAAAGAAAATAAAGGTCTGGTATGACAAAGAGGGCGATTACCTTGAGGTTTCGTTTGAACGTAAGCCAGGCTATGTTAGAGAGACGGCGCATGATGCTATTATGGAAAAGGTTGATAAAAAGGGGCATGTCCTTGGCTTTTCCGTCCTAGGAGTGAGTGCGTTGAAAGGGAAGAAACCTTTATC